>JAKLLS010000194.1 GCA_022014155.1 Marinobacter sp.
CGAGGGAGAAGGTGAAGCTGAAGGCGAGGCCGAGAGTTAACCCCGGCTTGTTTCACCGGATCAGCTGGCAGTGGCCCGGGCAGGGAATGCCTTCCTTGCACCGGGGCCCACTTGCCCGCCCTGGAATTGACGTTGTCGAGATACGAATCAACCCAGATGATACGGGTGAATAAAAATGCTGAATTCAAGTTCCGAATCCATCAATTGTGCCGATCTTGTTGCTGAGAATGCACACGCGATCAGTCAGCTAACGGGCTTTCTTGCGGTGTTACCCGGACGGGTGTACCGACAAACCTTCGGGGCGAAGAAGCAACATGTGATTGGAAAGCATGTACGTCACATCATTGACCATTACATGGCTCTTCTGAGAACGGTGGATGAGCAATCCCCCGGGGCACTTGATTACGAAAACCGACAGAGGGAAGAGTCTCTCGAGCTGGACAAACATGCGGCCTGTAACAGACTCCTGGCGATCGTTAACTCGCTCGGCCAGTTGATGGCAGCCCGGCACCGAACGCTGGTCCTGATGCGGCATGTCAGTGACGACCATGACCGTCTGGTATCCACCAGTATCGATCGGGAGTTGGTATTCCTTGCCAGCCACACCGTTCACCATATGGCCATTATCGCCATGCTGGCGGAACAGGAGGGCGTTGAAGTCAGCGACGAATTCGGGGTTCACCCATCAACATTGCGGCATTTGCAACAGCTGCATATGGCGAAGAGTGCGTGACCAGGCAGTACTAACAAACATAACTAGCGGAGGGTGATCATATGTCGACTGACACAAATCGTAAGGAACTCCTGCGAAAACTGTCCCGAAACCTGATGGTGTCGGTGCCGGTGATGACGGTCGTGGCGATGGCCGGTGCGACGGCGGTATCAGATAACGGATTCAACTTGATTCCGTCAGCTGAAGCGGCACAGGGAGAAGCCGAAGGTGAAGCCAAAGGAGAAGCGGAAGCCGAGGGAGAGGGTGAAGGAGAAGGAGAAGCGGAAGGTGAAGGCGAGGCAGAAGGTGAAGGCGTCTCCGAAGCCAAGAAGGAAGCTGTGCGGCGGCCTGAGGGTTACACACCGTATCAGGGGGATGCCGGTTCACTGGCTGAAAAGGGCGAAGCCCTGTTCAACGATACGTCCCTGTCCTCCAACGGGCTGGCCTGCGCTACCTGCCACGCCAACGGGGCAGGCTACGCCGATACGTTCTCGAACGACTACCCCCATTTTGTGGCAATGGGTAAATCCGACTTCGGCATGGACATGGTCCATCTCGATGAAATGGTCCAGATCTGCATGGTGGCGCCCATGGCGTCGGATCCACTGGATTGGGCGTCAGAAGAACTGGCTGCGCTGACCGAGTACTCCCGAATTGAGCAGGAAAAGTTCAGAAGTAAGTAGCGTCACTTTGTTTTGTTGGTCGGGAACCAACCTTTCGGGTGGAGCTGGTCTCCACCCCTTTTTATCTGACTTTGTCGTCAGTCAGCGGCAACCGAGCCTGGCCTGTAACAACCTCAACCCCGGAGTGTCGATAGTACGTGGGTCGGGTTTATTCCCCAAACGGGAGGCGTGCGATGAAATCGCAGGGAGGGACTGAATCAGGTGTTGAACTCCGGAATGGTGCCATCTCCCACCGGCGCGATGATGATTGGCATTCACTCCTGCAGTGGGGACAGCAGCTGGTCGCCTGTCGCCTGTGCCGGAATCTCACTATGGCGGCGTTTGTTGCCATCCTGGTCATCGAATCTGTCATTCTGATCCCCTCCTATCGTAACTATGAGGATAACCTCCTGCGTCAGCATGCCACGCTGGCGAGCCAGGCCCTCACCACGTTTCTCGCAACCAAGCCTGGACCGGTGACGACGAATTCCCTGAATCGGTTGCTTGAGAGTTCCCGCATAACCGGCATTGAACTGATGGTTGGAGAACGCTGGTTGACCGCCGGCGAGCCAGTGATTGAACCGGGGGACGCTGCCGGGAGGTTGCGGGACCTGACTCGTGCCGACAGCAACCGGCTGGATCTTGCCTGGGATTCAGGGCAGTGGCTGGGGGATTACCCGGTCCGGGCCCGGGTGGATGTGACCGGAGTTTCCGAAGAGCTGGCATCATTTGTTTTGCGAATACTCGGACTTTCACTGCTTATTGCCGTCTTTGTGACGGTAGTGGCCATGGCCGTTGTCGACCGCATGATGTTGTCCCCGTTATTACGGTTGCGCAGCCGTATCGTCAGTGCCGGTGAGGATGCTGAACATCCGCTCCTGTATGTCCGAAAGCCGGAGCGCTGTGACGAATTTGGTGAAGTGGAGGCGACCTTCAATCGCATGCTGAAACAGAATGCCTCATACCTGAACCGACTGAAGGCCCTGAACCAGCGCCTGGATCAGCTGTTGGCGGAGCGCACACGTTCGCTCAGACGGACGGAGCAGGAATTGCACATCCGCAGCCTGTATGACCAGCTGACGGGGCTGGCTAATCGCTCACTGTTCGAAGAATGCCTGACCAGAACTTTAGCAGAGCCGACTATGGCGGATGCCAGGTCATCGGCCCTGGTTGTCCTCGGCCTGGATGACTTTCAGGCATTGAACGGTCTGGCGGGCCACGAAGTCGGGGACCGGGTACTGCAGGAGATTGCCCGCAGACTGGCCAGGTTCAACAGTGAGCCTGGTTGCGTGGCTCGCCTCGGAGGAGACGTGTTCGGGCTGTTACTGACGCCGGAGCAGGGACCGAAATACGATCAGCTGGAAGCGGAGATTGCTGCCGTTATTCGTAGTTGTATGGCTCCGGTGTGCGTCGCAGGTGTGAATTACGAATGCGATGTCAGTGCCGGTGTTGCAGTGACGCCTGTTGATGGTGTGGATGCCGGAACCTTGCTGGGCCATGCCGAGATTGCCATGCACCGGGCAAAGAAATCGACAGATCTCAAGATTCAGTTTTTCGCGTCGGACCTGGGGGAGCAGATTCAGCATCGCCAGGACATGCTCAAGGATCTGCGTGGTGCCCAGGAGAGAAATCAGTTGGCCCTCCACTACCAGCCACAGTTTGATTGTGTGGGGCAATGTGTCGGCTATGAAGCGCTTCTACGTTGGTATCACCCGTTCCGCGGTATTGTTTCTCCTGACGAGTTTGTGCCGCTCGCGGAAGAAATCGGATTGATTATCCCTGTCGGGCGGTGGGTCATAGAACAGGCAATCGGAACCATGAAGCGTTGGCTAGACGATGGCTTCCAGGGCCGGATGGCGGTGAATGTCTCGGCTCGTCAGCTTACGGATCGATCTCTCGTTGAGCATATCGCCAGTGTGCTTGAATTCCACAATCTGGCTCCCGATTACCTGGAATTGGAAATCACGGAAACCGCACTTATGAAAGACGTTTCCCTGGCCCTGGAGATTCTGGAAGGATTTCGCTCTCTGGGAATTCAGCTGGCAGTGGATGACTTTGGCACTGGCTACTCATCCCTTGCCTACCTTAAGGCATTACCCGTCAAACGGATCAAGATAGATCGTGCATTTGTTACCGGATTACCGGATAACGAGCAGGATGAGGTGTTATGCCGGACCATGATTTCCATGGCACACAGCCTGGGGTGCGAGGTCATTGCGGAAGGTGTGGAAACCCAGGCGCAGGTGGACTGGCTGATCGCCTCAGGGTGCGATGAGCTTCAGGGCTTTCTGTTGGGTAAGCCGGAGCCGGAATTCTATTGGTCTTCCCAGTCGATGGCCTTGTAGTCAAAGTCGGTTTCAATGGTCGGCTTGATGATCCGGAAGTAGGGAGAAGCATCGAAATCCCTCGGTGTGAACAGGGAGTGATGGCGGATGCGGAAGCGCTCCAGAACACAATCCTCACAGTCCGGGTCATCCACGGGCAGCGTTCTTACAATCGGTAAGATCGGATACCTTAACGACTGAAAACCTTCTGCAATGAAGGTTGAGCAGATGGCACGGGTCGGATCGCCACTTCCAAACGCCAGCAACTTGTGCCGGTAACGTGTGGGCACTGGCGGAGTCGGGATCAGGTAACGCGCCAGGTCAAACACGTTTTTCATGTCGTATTGATCGCCCATGCGACCGATGGCGTAGTCCGCCAGCTGGCGGATATCGCTGTCACTGAGCCCGACTGGCCGGCAGATGCGGGTGTGGGCGTGGCGGTAAACAGACAGTGGAATCGCGCGAATGCCCTCCTGAAGGTCTGCTTCTACAAGCACCCGAGGCTCACCGTTGCCGGCTTTCCCCAGACCGGCATCAGGCCCCAGGTACAACGTCGCGTGTGACCAGGTGGACTGGGTGAGGTATCTGATCGCAACACTGATCCGCGTATTTCCCTCTACCAGAAGAACGTCCCCGGGTTGCAGGGCCTGCTCCATCGCTTCCCAGGTCGACGTCCTGATGGAATGCCGGGTGATCTGCTTTGACAGGTAGGCGGCCAGTCGCCGTGAAAGCCAGTTCAGGAACATCGGTTACCTCGGTTGTTGTTACTATGTTTTTTAGCACAGACAAACAACCGGGAACACCGTTACAGCGCTCGGCACGCTGTAACAATCGCGATACTGGAGTGTCCTTAAAGAAGGTATTGAAGGATTTTCTTTCAGGGGGCAGCAGATGAAGTTACAAAGTCGCATCGTAGTGGGGCTGTGTACGTTGCTGCTGATGGTCGCCCGTCCTGGTCTGGGCCAGGAAAAAAACGGGTTTGATCTGAGCAACGCATTGATACCGGTCAATGAGATTCTCAGTGGTGGGCCACCCCGTGATGGCATTCCCTCAATCGACAACCCGAAATTTGAGCCCGCAGGTGACTCGCTGCCCTGGCGGGAGGACGACCTGGTCATGACCTATGATCATGGGCAGGCACGGTATGCGTTCCCTGTTGGAATTCTGAACTGGCATGAGATCGTTAATCACGAGTCCGAAGGAGAGCCTGTTCTCATTACGTTTTGCCCATTATGCGGCACCGGAATGGCCTTTGACCCGGTGATGAAGGGCCGTCACTTAACCTTCGGGGTGTCTGGTCTGCTCTACAACAGTGACCTGCTGATGTACGACCACCAGACCGAGTCGCTCTGGTCGCAGATTGAAGGTCGGGCAATATCCGGCCCGCTGGCTGGTGCGGAGCTGGAGTCGGTCGCTGTTCGCCATGAGCTCTGGCAGAATTGGCGGGATCGGGTGGATTCCCGTGGGCTTGTGCTCTCGACGGACACCGGTCACCGCCGTGATTACAGAAAGTCTCCCTATGGTGACTACGACCATTCGGATCGGATGTACTTCCCGGTTTCCCACACCAGCCGCAAATATCACCCCAAGACCTGGGTTCTGGGCTGGACTCACAATGGTGAGAGCAAGGCCTGGCCATTCCCGGAGCTTGCGAATCACGATGGCGTGCTGGAAGACCGGATCGGGGGGAAGACCGTTCGTGTTCACTACGATCCGAGCGTACCCTCCGCCGAACTACGTGACCAAACGGGTAAACTCCTGCCCGCAACCCGGGCTTTCTGGTTTGCCTGGTATACCTTCCATCCGGAAACC
>JAKLLS010000195.1 GCA_022014155.1 Marinobacter sp.
CCTGAGAGTCAGTTTCTGTTCCCGGAGCTCCAACTGGCCCAGCGACTCCTTCTGGCCCGGGGAATAGATACCCTGATCCTTGACCCTACCGAGCTCGAGTATGCCAATGGTGAGCTTAGAGCCGGTGGAAAACGGATCGATATGGTTTACAACAGGCTGGTGGATTTCGCACTGGAAGCCCCACATCATGAGGCGTTAAGGCGTGCGTATCTCGATGGCTCAGTCGTCGTGACGCCTCCCCCCCGGGCCCATGCGGTGCTGGCCGACAAACGGGATCTGACCCTCTTGTCGGACCCACAGACTTTGCGGGAATGGGGTCTGGATACGCAGAGCGTGGAGGTCCTGGAAAGAACTGTGCCAAAGACCAGGCTGGTTTCGAAGGATGACGCGACTGAGTTGTGGCGTGATCGCCGTGGACTCTTCTTCAAGCCCGTTTCAGGCCATGGCAGTAAAGGTGTCTACCGGGGCGAAAAACTGACCCGACGGGTTTTCGAGAACATTCTCGAGGGCGATTACATTGCGCAGGACCTCGTCCCTCCGGGAGAGCGAGGTCTCAAAATTGATGACACGGTAACCACCGGAAAGGTCGATATTCGCCTGTACACCTACAATGGAACAACGCTGCTTACCGCTGCCCGCATCTACAAAGGGCAGACCACCAACTTTCGCACTCCGGGGGGCGGATTTGCCCCGATCTTTCAGGTGTGAGCGTGGGGATGCTTCGACTTTACCTGCCAGTAGCGATGCTCGTAAAAGTTACTCCATAATGCTCCCAGCGTGGCAGCAAAGAGTAATTCCTCAGCTGGCACCCCAAAAAACCGGAGCCCACTGATAGCTGCGTTGTTCCAGTAAAGATCGACGTAACCCGGGTGGGACCAGTTCATTGCGCTGAAGAAGACGAAATAAAACAGCGTAAATACAGCCGAGCCTTTAATTGCACTGCCGAGAAGATCGACTCGACATATAACTGTGGCAATAGCTCCGAACAACAGGCTGAGAGAGGCCGTGTATATTGAGTTAAGGCCGGTGGCCAGTTCCAGAAAAGCGAAAACAAACGCGGGCGAGACCAATGCCAGGGCATGGAAACGATGCCTGCCTACGTGTTGTTTGTGATTGCCTGGCATTGGCTGTGTTGTCGAACGCGAACCAAGCTCATAGAGTGAGCAGGCCAACCCTCCCACCGCAAAAGAGAAAAAAAGACTCTCCACATCAAAACCGTAGTTTTCACCCAGTGCAAATAAGGTTGGAGGGCTCCAGTATTCCGGGTAAAAGAAGGGTTCCGTCAGGCCAAGGGGAGCTGTACCAAGGCTTATTTTCAGCATTTTTCTTCTATTGCCGGTAAAGATGAAAACCACGCCCCACACGAGCACCAACAATAAACTCCATACTAGATATGTATAAGTCATCGACATAAAACTGTCCTGAAAAATACAGTTCAACCCTAAACCACTGCTACTGGCAAGGCGTCTGTCAACGGTGCTGTGCCGATGATTTATTGAGTGTTTACCACATTTCCTGGCTCGCCACTTACAAAACCGATGATATTTTCGCCCGTGGTAGCAAGAATTCTCTCAACGGCCTCTTTCGTATTGAACGCACTGTGTGGCGTTATAACGACGTTTCTCATCTGCAGCAGCACATGATTTACAAAAAGCGTCTCCAGGTCATGTTTCTTGTCGAAGAAAGAGCGGATCAGCTCTGCTTCCTCGCTTATGGAAGGCTCATCTGGTAACACATCCAGGCCGGCAGCGGCCACTTTCCCATTCGCCAGGTCACGTAGCAGGGCCTGGGTATCAAGAATTGACCCCCGAGCTGTATTAATGAGTGCCACGCTGGGCTTCATTTTGGCGAACTCCCGGCCCGATATCATGTGAGTAGCCGCGTCGCTGCCAGGCTCGTGCAGAGTCACGATGTCCGACTGCGCCAGTGCCAATAACTCCGAGGGTTTTGCCTTGCAAGTCGAACCCCTGCAGACCTTTCATTTTTCGATCTCAAAAAACACGATCTTCATAATGCCCCCCTGAAATGGTTCCGGCCTTTTGCGGACACACTCGGAGCTCACTCATCCCGTGCGGTTCAGCCGGAATTCAGTTTCCACTACTATACTCATCATTCCTGGTAAGCAAATTGCCTTTTTCTCAGGCTCTGGCATCGGAGGATCGAAATGTCACTTCAGACACCCATTCGGGTCGCCATCAATGGCTATGGCGTTATTGGAAAGCGAGTGGCCGATGCGGTCGCAGTACAGCAGGATATGATACTGGCCGGCGTAGCCGACGTTGCCGAAGACTGGCGACCACGGGCTGCCCTGCGAAAGGGCTATCCACTTTTCGGCGCAACGCAGGAGCACGTTGCCAGCATGCGCGTCGCCGGAATGGACGTTGCAGGCACCCTTGATAACCTGCTTGAAATCTCAGATATCGTCATCGACTGCACGCCAAAGCACCTGGCGAGCAAGAATATGGAAACCTATCGGCAGCGGGGCCTGAAGTATATTGTCCAGGGTGGCGAACCCCATGAAGGCACATCCCACTCCTTCGTTGCCGAGTCAAATTATGACAGTGCCGTCGGTCGTGACTGCACGCGCATTGTGTCGTGCAATACAACGTCCATTATCCGGACCCTGACGGCACTCAAGCGGCATGGACTGTTATTGCGTGCACGAGGAACGCTTTTGCGGCGCGCCACCGACCCGTGGGAAAGTCACATGGGTGGAATTATGAATACCGTCGTTCCGGAACCAGAGATCCCGAGCCATCAGGGGCCGGACGCACAAACGGTTGACCCCGACCTGGATGTCGTAACCATGGCTGTCAAGATCCCGCAAACGCTCGCACACATTCATTACTGGTCAGTGCAGATGACGCGGGAAGCGAGTAAAGACGAGGTTCTCGATGCGTTTCGCTCCTCCTCTCGCATTTCCCTTATCAGGATCGGGGACGGGTTCACCGCCATCAACAGTATCAAGGAGTTCATGGCGGACCTGGGGCGGCCTCATGACAGCCTGTATGAGGTCGCGCTCTGGGAGGACATGCTCAAGGTCCAGGGCAGTGAACTGTTCTATGCTTACATGGTCGATAACCAGGCAATCGTCATTCCGGAAACCATTGACGCCATTCGCGCACTCACCGGGATCGAGCCTGATGCCGGTAAGTCAATCAAAGCCACCAATGACAGCCTCGGTATCGGCTCGCTCGACCTGTAGATGGACGCGGTAAGCCATGGGCTTGGGTCAGCCGGGAACAAAGGGCGAGATATGATTGGCATCTTCAGGGTTTTCGGAGAGGGGGACGACCTTTACGAGGCAATGATCGACTCTATCCGCGCTGCCTCCCAGCGCATAGTGCTGGCGTCGTATATCCTTGCCGGGGATGAAGTGGGCTGGGCATTACTCAATGAGCTGATGAATCAGGCTCGACGCGGCCTCGACGTACGCATTCACATTGACGCCATGGGCTCTGGCAGAGTGCTCACACGATCTCAGAGTCGCCTTCTCAGAGCTGCCGGGGTACGCCTCAAGCGTTTCCACCGCTGGAGCTGGCGCCAACCCATGCGCTACAATCGCCGTGATCATCGTAAGTTGCTGGTCATTGATGGTGAAACTGCCTATCTAGGCGGATTCAACATTCATCGAGAGGCCTCAAGGCGAGTATACGGTGAAACTCGGTGGCGTGACCTGCACGTGTACATTACCGGGCCACTGGCCGCGGAGGCTGAGGGGCTGTTCAACGCATTCTGGTGCGGGCTCACCGACTGGAGTCCACGCAGGCAGCCAGGCAGCAATGACCGGATCATCCCAAATACAACACGTGCCTGCCGAATTCTGTTGCGATGTACCATTAAAGCCCAGTTGGCCCGAGCATCAGAGAGCATCTGGCTGGAGAGTCCTTATTTCATTCCGGATCGGGGCTTACGCAAACAGCTTATTCTCGCGGCCGAGCGGGGTGTCGATGTACGTATCCTGACCACCCGAAAAACCGACTCGCCCCCGGCACAATGGGCTGCCCGAGGCATTTACGGAGACTTACTGGCGAATGGCATTCGCATATTCGAGTTTCAGCCCAGGTTACTGCACTCCAAACTTCTGCTCATTGACGAGGATTGGGCCAACATAGGAACAGCGAATTTCGACTACAGGAGCATGTTCCTTAACTACGAGGTGACGTTGGTTTCGGGAAACAGAACGCTCAACAGGCAGTTAAAATCCGAAGTCCTGAGGGATCTTCAGGATTGCCATGAGGTCATCGGCGAAGCCTGGAGAGACCGTGCAGCTATAAATTACCTTTACGATATGCTGGGAAGACTTCTACGCCGGTGGTTGTAGAATACGGGGCGACCCGGAGCCACAGTGGCATAATAACACCTCTCACTCTCCCAGGCTTTCATGAAGAGTCAGCAGCCCCGCAGGGCAATGGGCGAGACTAGCGCTCCAGGTGCCGCCGGAATTACGGGAGCCGCGCAGCAAGGCGGTTCTCAATCGCCTGCGCTATAGAGCTCGAATCAGTTCCATTGGCCAGAAGCAGCCCCGCTGTATCGAGGGTGCCACCATGATTCGTGTAACCAAACGCCAGCGTGCGCTCCGGCCCCAAATCCAGCGGTCGACAAACCCCGAGCAAGGTCTCCGGGCGCATGTGGCACACAAACACCCTCAATCTGGTGTCACTGGGAAACAGTTCACTTTTACTTTGGGTAGCGCACTGGTGCTCTGCCTCCATATTGTCCCGGGGACTGCGAAAGCGACCGGGCTCCAGAAGGCTTATCACACTGCACGGTATACTCTTATGAGCCAGTGCTTCCGCGACTTCTTTGCAAACCTGGAGTTGATAAGCCCCCACAGCAATCAACTGCACATCACCACCGCTACTAAGCGCAATAGCGCCATCCCGAACCAGCTCCCGGGCTTGCCGGGGGTCCAGAGTGGTCGGAATTGATGCTTTAGGGTTCGTTACGGCCCAGATCTGACCTTGTGTTTGATAACATTCGTTCAGGCAGGCCAGCGCACTGTTGGCATCAGGAGGGTAAACAACCCGGGCGACATCGCTCATTTCTCCCATAATCACCTCACCAAAGGCCGGGTCCTGGTGAGATTGTTCGTTCTTTCCATTTTCCCAGAGATGCGATGTAGCAATGACGGGGACCGAGAGCCACCGGGCGGGCCGACCAACGCTTTTCTGATGCCGGGCAAAGATAATCTCTTGCCGAAGAGCCCCAACCATTTTCATGGCGAACGCTTCGTACGACACCACCAGATTTATTCCGCCCTTGTTGCCAAGGGCAGCACTGACAACTGCTTCCTCGTTGAGTGCCGTGATTACAGCGCCGTGAAGCGATTCTGACAAACCGGGCTCGGGGGTGAGCGTTCGGTGCTTCAGATAATCAAGAGTCTGATTCATCTGATTGCTACGCAATTCATCCGGGTTTCCGAGACGAACACGCAAGTCCGGGTTGGCTTTTACGATAGCGAGAAACTGCCGGTCCATCGCGCCCATCGGTGAGTG
>JAKLLS010000196.1 GCA_022014155.1 Marinobacter sp.
TGATGATGTAATGATCACCATCACGACGAGCGGTGGTCGCCACCGAGCCGGCATCGGACCCTGCATCCGGCTCCGTGAGGGCAAAAGAGCCTACCAGCTCACCACTGGCCATTAATGGTAGATACTGCGCTTTTTGTTCCGGGGTGCCATCAATCACAATGCCCTGGGAACCAATGCCGACATTGGTTCCAAACATCGAACGGAACGCCGGCGACGTGTACCCCATTTCCTGGATCACCGCGACTTCTTCGCTCATGGTCAGCCCAAGTCCGCCGAATTCCTCCGGTATGGAAAGCCCGAACAATCCCATGTCCTTCATTTCGTCAATGACGTCTTCGGGGATCCGGTCTTCCTCTGCAACCTGCATTTCCAGCGGAATCAGGCGATCACGCACGTATCGCCGCACGGTGTCTACAAACTGATTGAGAGTATCGCGATCAAGTGCCATAGCGGCCTCCGTAGTACAAGATTGTGCGGGGTGGATTGGTTAAACAAACCGTCGTTCTAGGTGGCCCGATACCAGCATACACCCTGCGCATCGACTGAACAGGTCAACTCACTGGACTCCCACAGGTAGTTCAGGCACGCCTGAGCCTCTCCCGTGGCCAAGCTGAAGATCAACGGATCGTCTTCGGAAATCGGTTTGGAAAATAACAGCCCGAACAGATCCACCACCCGTCTGGGACTTTCCCTGAGTGACTTCCTGAGTTCCGTGAAGGAGCGCTCCTGCTCGGCGATCAGGGCATCAATGCGTTCGTGCAATCCGACAAAACATTCCTGATGGGCGGGTAACACCAGAACATCATTGGGCACCTCTACTTTTAACCGGCGAAGGGACGCGAGCCAATCAGCCATGGGGTTGGCGAGTGGCTCCATCGGGGTCACAGACACATTGGAGGAAATCCTGGGTAGCACCTGATCACCGGAAATCAGCAGCTTTAATTCTTCACAATAGAAGCAGGCATGTTCCGGTGAGTGCCCGCTGCCTACCACAACCCGCCAATTGTGCCCGCCAATCACATGGATCTGCCCATGTTCCAGGCGATGGTATGCCCTGGGTATCGGATAAACCCGTTTCCCGAAATTGCCATAATGGCCGCTATAACTCCGGATCGCGGCAGCAGGCCACCCGGCGTTTCGATGAAAGCTGGTGAAGTCGTCCGGCACCTGGTCATCATGGGACTGTGCTTCCAGTATCCGACAGGTCATGTACTCCATGCGGGTCATCCAGAATTGCGCGGGCTGGAGTTCTGTAAGCCAGCCTGCCATCCCGACATGATCGGGGTGCATGTGTGTGACCATGACACGATCAATCACCGCTTGTCCCGGGAGCCGGGCAATCAACGAGGTCCAGGCAGACTCCGCTTCGGGGGTGTACATCCCGGTATCAATCACCGACACGCCGTCCTCGTCGTCAAACAGCCAGACGTTGATATGATCCAGCTTCCCCGGCATGGGAATTCTGCTCCAGAACACACTCGGAGCAACCTCCACCAACTCACCATAGCCGGGCACCCTTTCCAGGGGATGGGTTATTCCGCCACCGCCAGGACCAAACACAGGCTCACCTTCATGCAGTCTAGCCATGTCAGGAAGCCTCTGCCCGGGCGGCTTCCTGAAGCTGACGCCAGTTGATCTTGCCGGTACCGGACTTGGGTAACTCGTCGATGATCTCAACAGCGGTGGGCACCTTGTAAGCCGCCATGTTCTGTTTGCACCAGGCAATAATGTCGTCACCGGTCAGGGCGGTGCTGGCGCTCGGTTTCAGGACTACGAGGGCCTTGGCGGTTTCCCCTCTCTTCGTATCAGGCACGCCAATCACGCAGGCTTCATGAACATCGGGGTGGCCATACATGATGCTTTCCACCTCGGCCGGCCAGACCTTGAAGCCCGAGGCATTGATCATCCGCTTGAGACGATCCACCATGAAGAAGTACCCCTCTTCATCCATGTAGCCCAGATCTCCGGTGCGCAGGAAGCGCTTGCCATCCCGCTCGAGAAACGTCTTTTCTGTGGCTTCGGGGTTGCGCCAATATTCCCTCATGACCTGGGGACCGTGCAGAATAATCTCCCCGGTCTCCCCCTGAGGCAGCTCCTCCAACGTGCCCGGATTGACGATGCGGGCATCTACGCCAAAACTGGCAATCCCCAGGCACTGCCGTTTGCCCCGTTCGACCGGGTTGCTCAGGATAAATGCGGCGGTTTCTGTCAGACCATAGGCCTCGTTGTAGCTGATGTCGAACTCATCTTTCAGGCGCTTTGAAATGGCCTCGGGCATTGCGGCACCACCGCCCATCAGCCGGAACAGGCTGGAAATGTCATGGTTGGCCAGGTCCGGGTTGGAGAAGAAATCAACAATCATGGAAGGCGGGGCACTCCACATATTCACCCGGTGGCGCTCAATCAGTTTCAGTGCGGCATCACGGTCCCAGCGCTGCATGATCACCGCCGTCGAGCCGTTATAGATCGGGCCATTCATGCCGCCCTGCATACCAAGGAAGTGGAACAGAGGCGCAATGGCCAGGCACGAAAACGCCGGAGAGCCGCCACGCCATACCGCCGACCCGGCCACCGAGGCCAGCACAGAACGATGCGTATGGACACAGCCTTTGGGTTTGCCGGTGGTTCCGGACGTATACCCGATCACACACAGGTCATCGTCCTTGCCCTCAAAAGTCGCCGGGCTCATCTCACGAGCCAAGGCGTCCCGCCAGGAAGTGATTCCCGGAGCCGCCAGTCCCCGCCTAGGCGCTGTCACCGCATCCGGAACAGATACATCGGTCGGCTCCGTCAGATAATCCGAGTAGGCATGCACGATCAGGTGCTTAACATCGCCTGAGCTCAGCAGCGGGACGGCTCGCTCACAGAGTTCCTGGGCGGCCAATACGGTTCTCGCGCCACTGTTGGTCACGCAATAGTGCAGTTCTTCCGCCAGGTTCATCGGGTTGACCGGCACAACCACAGCCTGCGCCCGCAGAATGGCGTAATAGGCAACGACGTATTGAGGGCAATTCTGTGAATACAATGCCACCCGATCACCAGGCTTCACTCCACACGCCTGCTGAAGATATCCGGCCAGATCCTTCACTTGCCCCAAAAGTTCGCCGTATGACAATGTCGAGTCATAGAACACGATGGCGGTTTTGTCCGGGTACCGGGTAGCTGCGACTTCAAGGTTGTAATAAAGACTGGTTTTCGGCACGTCGAGCGAACGTGGCAGGCCCTTGGGCCAGTATAGGTTCTGTTTCGATGTCATGCTGTTCTCCTGTTACTTGACCGGTTGTCTTATCAACGGCTGGAATCTGCCGGCCTACCTAATGCGACCTCTCCAATATGGTTCTCGCCATTGCGATCACCGGTGCATCCACCATTTGTCCGTCCACCTTGAACGCACCACCACCGGATTTTGCTGCCTCCATTACCTTGTTAGCCCACTCCACCTGATAGGCATCCGGCGCAAAGCCGGACTGAACCGCGGCAATCTGCCTGGGGTGAATACACAGCATCCCGGCAAACCCCATGTTGCGGGCCCTGCGCGCCCGTGCTGCTACCGCCTGTTCGTCGTCAAATACCGGGAATACCGTGTCAATCGGAGGCAGCAAGCCGGCGGCCCGGGAGCACACCAGTATCTGGTAACGACACTGATCCAGAATACTCTCCGCGCCGTCGGTATTGCCTTCAATACCCAGATCATCACTCAGATCCAGCCCGCCATAGCTCAAGCGCTCGACGGCAGGAGTCGCTGCAATGGCACTCAATGCCAACAGTCCCTTGGCGGATTCAATCAGCGGGATGACCGGCTTTCCGGCGTGTGCCACAGCCGCAATATCTTCCGGTGATTCCGCTTTCGGGATCATGATGCCAGCGACCTTTTCATGGCGGGCACACAGAGCAACGTCACTATCAAAGCAGTCGCTCCCCCGGCCATTGATTCGGACGTAGATCCCCGGCCCGTCGTAGTGTATGAGGAAACTCTCAAGGGACTCCCTCGCCACTTCCTTGGAATTGGGAGGGACAGCATCCTCCAGGTCCACGATCACCGCGCCGGCACCGCTGGCCAGTGCTTTTTCAATTCGCTCTGGCCTGGTTGCCGGCACAAAAAGCATGGTTTTCAATGTACGGTCTGTCATTATCAGGGTCCTGTTGTTGTGTTCCTGCCTGCGCTCAGATCACGCCTCGCTGTTCCAACTGACCAATCTGTTCCTCGCTATATCCCAGTTCCAACAGAATGGAACGGCTATGCTCACCTACCGCAGGCACGGCGGATACCGCACCTTCAAACCAGAGGCCGGGCGACTTCAATGCCGGCACATCGCCCACCGGTGTTTTCACACTGATCCAACGGTCCCGAGCGTGCAGTTGTGGATGCCTCCAGACCCGCTGCATATCATTCACTGATGCATTGGCGATGCCGGCGGTATCCAGACGCTTCACTACTTCCGTCAGTGACAGTTCTGAAAACACCTCCCGTATCAAACCACCCAACTCATCGCGATGGAGGGACCTCTGGGGATTGGTCACAAACCGGGGGTGCTCCGCCAGCTCTGGCTTTTGCAGAACCTGCGTGCAGAACTCCCGCCATTCCCGGTCATTCTGCAACCCCAGCATAACGGTATTGCCATCACCGACCGGGAAAGGGCCATATGGAAAAATCGTGGAATGGGATGAACCCGCCCGGGACGGCGGCATTGCGTCATCAAAGCTGTAGTACATGGGATACCCCATCCACTCCACCAGACTCTCCAGCATCGACACATCGATGTGGCTGCCTTTACCCGTCCTTCCCCGCATAATCAGGGCAGACAAGATGTTGCTCTGGGCATACATGCCAGCGGCGATATCGGCTACCGAACAACCGGCCTTTACCATGCCCTCAGAATCTGGTGTGCCTGTGACCGACAGGAATCCGCTCTCGCTCTGGATCAGCAGGTCATAGGCCTTTTTGTCTTGCAGGGGACCGCCGTGGCCGTAGCCGGAGATGTCACAGACAATCAGTCGCGGATACCGCCGGTGAAGCTCCTCGAATGAGAGCCCCATCCTGGCTGTTGCCCCGGGCGCCAGGTTTTGAACCAGTACATCGGCATCTGCCAGCAACTGGAGCAATACTTCCAGCCCCTCGGACGATTTCAGGTCCAAGCTCAGGCTTTCCTTAGAACGGTTAACCCACACAAAGTGAGACGACATCCCCTTAACCCGATCATCGTACTGGCGCGCGAAATCCCCTGAACCCGGACGTTCAACCTTAATCACCCGTGCCCCCTGCTCGGCAAGGTGACGGGTACACAAAGGAGCAGCGACCGCCTGCTCCAGGGATACGACGTTGATTCCTTCCAGGGGAAGGACTCCGTTATTGTTATGGCTCACGTACACTTCCCGATTTTCAGGTGTATCACTGTGGGGATCAGAACGATCTCGGCAGTCCCAACAGATGCTCGGCAACGTAGGAAAAAATCATGTTGGTGGATATCGGCGCGACCTGATACAGGCGCGTCT
>JAKLLS010000053.1 GCA_022014155.1 Marinobacter sp.
AATGATAACGACTCACCGATGACGAGAAAAACGGTGAGGATCAGAAAGCCTCGGAGCATAGATACTTCGCCTTTGGAAAGTGATGCTTGTGAGCAAGTGTGCGCGTCGTCATTGGACGGTAACACATTATGCCAATTCCAGTGGCTGGTGGCTCTCACGATGCTCAATCTACCTCATCCGCTCACTCTGAACTTGCTTCTACAATGATTGCATCTAAACTCCTATTCAGATTGAACTTTTTATAACTGAGCAAGTCTCGGAGTGCCACCATTGAATGGATCGTTTCAACCTTTGCTTCCTTTGTCGTGTATTCGGGCTGTAGCCGCAACAGCTTGCCTGGCATTTACCAGTACGGTTTCTGGTAATGAGGAGGCACTCTGGGATATTCCCCTGGAAGAGCTTGGGCAGATACGTGTCGTATCCATTGCCTCTGGAACCGAAACGCCGCTGGACAAAGCCGCTGCGATCACCTCTGTCATCAATGCTGACGATATCGCCGCGATGGGGGCCACGGACCTTGATCAGGTGTTGGAAACCGTGCCTGGTCTGCATGTAAACCATTCTAATCAGGCATTTTCCCCCAAGTATGTCTTTCGGGGCATTACCTCCAGCAACAATCCGCAGGCGCTCCTGCTGATTAATGGTGTCCCAGCCACCACCATGATGTATGGAAACCGTGGTAACGCCTGGGGCGGTATGCCCGTTAAAGCTATTGAAAGAATTGAGGTCATCCGGGGCCCTGGTTCCGCCCTATACGGCGCCGATGCATACTCTGGTGTCATTAACATCACTACTAAGGGGCCGAAGACCATCGATGGTCAGACGATAGGCGGCAGGGTTGGTAGCTTCGATACGCGAGGCGGCTGGCTTGAAGCCGGCGATGAGATCGGAAGTTTGGGGATGAGCATGATCCTGGAATACCAGACAACGGACGGTTGGCGGGAAACCATTGTCCGGGACGATCAGACCAACTTCGATGAGACCTTCGGTACCTCTGCCTCTCTTGCGCCTGGTCCGGTCAATACCGGTGTGGACCAACTGGATGCCCGGTTTGAAGTGGGCGGTGAACAATGGGCATTCCGGGCAGGCCTGCAGGACCGCAGTAACCTGGGCACTGGTCCGGGGGTTGCCCAGGCGCTGGACCCCAGGGGCGAGTTTTCGTCTCGCCGGTTCAACGCGGATTACAGCTACCGGTGGTCCGATCTGGCCGAAGGCCTGGACCTGGAAGCAAGGGTATCCTACTTCAATATCACCCAGGAGCCGGAAAACGACATCTTCCTTTATCCGCCCGGTGCTTTCGGCGGCGCCTTTCCTGACGGATTGATCGGAAGCCCGGGGTACAAGGAGAACCAGGCTCGCTTTGACCTGAGTGCCATCTACCGT
Organism: Marinobacter sp.; assembly: GCA_022014155.1. Taxonomy (GTDB): domain Bacteria; phylum Pseudomonadota; class Gammaproteobacteria; order Pseudomonadales; family Oleiphilaceae; genus Marinobacter. Next base: position 1,384 of record JAKLLS010000053.1, read on the forward strand.
GGTATCCGGAATCACCGCGTGCACACCGGGGTTGGTACGTTATGGGCAGACCTCTACGAAGTCACGGAAGAAAAAAACTTCAATCCGGATTTCAGTCCCAAGGGCAGCGTGGTCGATGTGTCCGACGACCCCAGAGAGGTCTGGATGCCCGAGGAAGACCGTAGGAATTACTATGTATTTGTTCAGGATGAGTGGCAGTTTGCGCAAAACTGGCAGCTGGTTAGCGGCGTCCGTTTCGACGATTACTCGGATTTCGGCAGTACGGTAAATCCTCGGGCTGCCCTTATATGGGCCACCACCGATACCATTACCACAAAGTTCCTGTATGGCCGGGCGTTTCGGGCGCCGTCACTGAATGAGCTTTACGTGGCCAATAACCCGGTGTTTTCAGGTAATAGCGAGCTCGACGCCGAAACCATCGATACCTTTGAAATTGCCATGTCCCACCAGGCTACTTCACGCGTGTTGTATGGTGTGAACCTGTTTTACTACGAGATTGATGATCTCATTAACGCAGAACCAATGACCGGGCCCATTGCGACTCAATACCGGAATTCTGGTCAAAGGACCGGACACGGTGGGGAGCTTGAACTGGTGTATCAAGCTCTGGAAAGTCTGTCTCTACAAGCGAACTATGCGTATCAGTATACGAAAGACGAAAGTACAGGGAGTTCGGTCGGTGATGCCCCAAATCATCAAGTTTATGCCCGTGCTGACTGGAATCTTTCCTCAAATTGGTTGTTAAGCTCACAGATCAACTGGGTGGGAGAACAAAAGCGGGTCGCTGCAGATCCGAGAGATCCGGTATCAGACTACACGACCGTTGATATGACTATTCGAACCCGGGGACTCTGGCAGGGACTAGACATTTCGTTATCCGTGAGGAATATGTTTGACGAAGAGGTTAAAGACCCAAGTCCCTTCGCCGACCCTGCCCCCGCCATTCCGAACGACTTCCCCATGCCCGGGCGCATGGTGGTGGGTGAACTCTTCTACAACTTCTAAGTCGGTGAATTTTCCCAGTCCCGCTTACCCACACCATGGTAAACGATACTTTCGCAACGGATTGGGAAGAAACTGCCTTCCGGCCGACGCTTGGTGTCCCGGAAACACGGGGCCATACCAGTAACGAAACACGGCGTCAGGATAAGTTGGTATTCCTCGCAACTGAATCCCATATCCGCCGCCAGTGCAGCATGAACGGCCGCAACGTTCATGGAATACCCGTATTTGCTGTTAAGGTGTTCGTAGACGTCAAACGCCATCTTCAGGTAGCGCCCCTCTGCGAACCCATATTCCCTTGCTTTTTCCAGGGTGAAGGCAATGCGTTCGTCGGTGTTGGCCAAGGGGCGGCCATACCCATAGAGGATTCTCCCAAGAGATTTTTCATTATCGACAAACTCTTCCAATGGGTTGCCTTCATCACACCAGCGGCCAGCCCTGTAGAAAAAATCGAGTGCCCGAACTTCCGGTCGACGTCCGTAAATGGATGCTTCGGAGATACTCAAACCTGCCATAAGTCCAAGTGATGGCGTAGTACGAACTGAGCCTGCCAACGCCGCTACGTGATTCGGCCATATGGACGGGTCCGGATAGCTTGTGCCGACCCAGTATGAATTCAACATCTTGGCGACGTTTACCCCGGGATCTCTTTCGAGAATGCTGTACAGGTAGAGATGAAGCCATTCAAAGTGATCCAGTTCATGGTGGAGATCCTTGCCATGCATGACCACTCGCTCGGTCAGGTAGGCCTTTCCTATGCGGGTCAACCAATGACTTTCAGTTTTGAATAATCGTTCATGGTTCATGGCTTTCCCTCCGATACTGGCGGTTTGTAGGGCCCGGGGTCATCTTCAAGTTCGATGGCGGAGCTATAGAACGGGAACTTTTTCCAGCCCATTTTCTTCTGCTCCAGAGCATGTACTGCAGCGCCGGGCAATCTGAGTATCAGGTAAAGCATGCTGCCCTGGTCTCTATCCAGTCCAAGATCGAAAAACGCTGCTGCCGCTACGGCACTGATGGAAATCGGATAGCCAACGGATGCCTCAAGCGCTTCACGGTGGGCTTGTAACCAATGCAATGCACCTTCCGTGGGGGCGTACTGAACAAGAAGGTCCAATGACTGCCGCAGTGTCGTGGGAATATCGTCGCCGTTCGGGTCAAATCCCGGGGCATGCTCGAGGTTCGGCCAAATATCGGCTCTTTCGTCCTCCTGAGGATCCTGGAGGCGGGTTTTCCAATGTTCAATGTTTTGACCACATTCGCCCCAGAGTCGCATACACACTTCCAGTTCCTGGGATCCGCCATATAGACCAGACCCCACAGCAAGGGATGACATGAGCGCGGAGCTATGATTCGTACCCGCAACGCCGCCGTTCATCGCTGCACGGATACTGGCCTCCTTAGGGCCCTGGTTGGCGAGGACCATGGCCAGCTTTTCCAGCAGAGCCGCTTCAGCTGGTTGCGGGCGCTCACCTTTGAACATCAGCAACAGGTATTCAAACCAGCCGGCTCTGGATATTATCTGACCGTAAACGTCATAACCGTGACAGTAACAGGCTTTCGCAGCAAAGGGGTTGGCATCTTCCGGCTCTTCAAGCCAGAAATTGGAGTGATAAACGTAATCTGAGGGCACGTGGTTTCCCCTGGTTTGTTGTCAGTTTTGTATAGAACTGGTTAACACCTTCATTCTTGCGCCCATGGGAGGTATCTGATCCGCGTCGACGATGACCTCCAGCAGACAAGGGCCAGGGCGCGAGAAAATGGCTGGAAAATCCAGATCTTCCAACTGCTCCATGGTTTCGACTCTGTAGGACTCAACGCCCAGCGCACACCCCATCATGGCAAAATCCACAGTGGGTATCCTGGTGGCGATCTGCTCTCCCCCGCTCAGTTTCTGTCCGTGGTTAACCATGCCCAGTGAGGAGTCATTCAGTACCAGCATCAGGACATTCAGGTTCTCCTGAAGCGCAACCGTCAACTCCTGGCCAACCATAAGATAGCTGCCATCACCCGTAAAACAGACCACCGGGTGCTCCCGGTTCGCTGCCGCCATACCAACGGAGGTGCCGATAGCCCAGCCCATGGATGCAAAGCCCAGCCCAATGTTAAAGAGGCTCTTCGCAGGCGACATACTGTTGGGCCGCCGTACGTGCCAGTAATGGATACCCCATAGAAAGCTGTTCCCGGTATCCATAAGCACGCGAGTCTCCAATGGGCAGATCCGACTCATATAATTCATCAGCGCCTGTGGCTTAATGCGTCCGGTACGATCGAAACACCTGTCAGCCTGATCAAACCGGGTGTTGGCGGGCAAGCCGTCACCGCCGCCCATCGTATGTATCGGTTTCGGGTCCGGGGTTTGGATGAGGATCTTCGCAACTGGCTCAAACAGGAGTTTTGGAGACCCGAGAATCACCAACCTTGCCATGGTTGAACGGCTCAGATGTGTGGGATTGCTGGAAAGATGGATCAACCGGTCAGACAGTATCGTTGTCGGATCCCAGCCACAGGTCGACACCTCGTCCAAAGCCGTACCAATAGCCACCACCCTGTCAGCGTGTTCCTGCTTGAGTGCCTCGGTCGCGCTGTCGTGGCCGGCAAAGCCAAACACGCCGCGATAAAGCGGGTGAAAGCTATCGATGAGTCCTTTTCCACGCGGTGTTGTAACCATCAACCAATTCCTGGCTTCCGCCAGAGCAACCAACCTATCGCTTGCCTCAGCAGCGCCCTCACCCAGCACCAGTGTGACTTTGGAGGCTGCAGCCAACTCTTTTAAAAGTGCCTGGACCGAGGATGGGCTGGGAGCCACTTCATGGTCGAGAAATGCGTGGAGCAATTGCGGGTCCACGGCATCGGCAATTCTGTGGCGCATGACGTCCAAGGGTATGCTGAGGTGAACTGGACCGGGCTGGTTGCTCATGGCATGGCTCATCGCCTGAAGCAGCTTGGATTCAAGTTGGGCAGGGTGTGACACCAACGTATTGAAACGAGTGCACCGGGCAAACATTTCAACGGTATGAATACTGGTGCAGGATGTCTCTTGCAAAGAGCCCTGGCCAAATCTATCGAGTGCTGTTTGAGCGGATATAACGAGCATTGGAATGCCGTCGGCATAAGCTGACGCTACCCCTGTGATCAGGTTCGTAGCTCCCGGACCGGCAGTAGAACAGCACACGCCGAGTTTCCCTGTTTCTCTGGCGTAACCCTCTGCCATAAAGGCAGCGCCACATTCGTGGCGGGCGGTGATGGTCCGAATACCACCCCGGCGTTCACTCCGTGCCAGTGCATCGTAAAATGGTTCAATGCTGCCCCCTGGAACGCCAAACACATACTCAACTCCAAGGCGCTCAAGATAGCGCAGAATCAAATCACCATTCTCGAGCATTCATAATCCTTAAGCGTGGAAACACAACATAGAAACCCCTCAGGCTTATCAAACCAATGGTTTCGGTTTCGAAATCCCGTATCCCTGAGCGTAATCAAGCCCCAGTTCAACCAGCCGGGCCTTTATCTCGTCATTCTCCACGAACTCGGCAACGGTCTTGAGTCCGGCAGCGTGAGCAATCCGGTTGCAGGCATCAACAATGCCGAGATCAATGGGATCATCAAGCAGGTTGCGGACAAATCCGCCATCTACCTTCAGGTAATCCACTGGCAGGGCTTTAAGGTAGGAAAAGGAGCTCATACCTGCGCCAAAATCATCCAGCGCGAACCTGAAGCCTGACTGTTTGGCAGCATGGATGAATCGTTGCGTCGCATTGAGGTTAGCAATGGCCGAGGTTTCCGTGATTTCGAAACAGATGCGTTCAGGGTTCAATCTATACCGCTCGGCCATCTGGCGGATATATAGGAACAATTCCGGTTCATTGAACGAACTCCCGGACAGATTTATAAAAAACGTACCCTCGTTTTTACGGCCTAGGCCAGTCCGGTCCAGATATTGAAACGCCAGTTCAATGACTTTCCGGTCGACCTTGGTCATCAGGCCGAAGCGTTCGGCTGCGGGGATAAATGCGCCGGGCAGGATGATGTCCCCCCCTTCCTTAAGCCGAACCAGAAACTCCGTTTGATACCCGTCGATGGAGCTCGGCTGGAGCCCCACCATTTCCTGTTGCCAGAGACAAAAACTGCCGCTTTGCAGGGCCTGCTGGATTCGACTGGTCCAGCGCATATCACTTTGACGCTGTCGCATCTCGACATCGTTCGATTTGTATAGTTGAACGTTGTTACGCCCGCGGTCCTTCGCTGCATAACAGGCCAGGTCGGCATGGCTGAGCAGTTCGCCAGCGCTACGATAGTCCCGGTTGACCAGCACCATACCGATACTGAGGGATATGGAAAACGGCTTGTTCTGCCATACAAAACGATAGTCGCTGACTTCGTCGCACAGTTTGTCGGCAACTTTTTGCGCATCAACTTGGTTGCAGCCTCGCAGGAGTATCCCGAACTCGTCTCCTCCCAGCCGGGCCAGGGTATCGTCGGAACGGATATGGTGTGACAGCAAAGCCGCTATCTGTTTTAACAGGTGGTCACCGGCAATGTGCCCACAGGTATCATTGATGATCTTAAACTGGTCGAGGTCAAGGTAAAGCAGTACATGGCGGCTATCATCGATGGCGTGGGTATCCTCCAGCGCCTGTACCACCCGACGTTCGAATTCACGGCGGTTCACCAGATCGGTCAGGCTGTCATGATAGGCCATGTGTTCGAGGGCTGTCTCCGCCAAACGTTTCGCCTGACGTACATAGCCTTCCCTCACCTCACGATCAATAGCCGGAATCAGTCGGGACAGGTTGTCCTTCATGATGTAATCCTGGGCGCCGGCTTTCATGGCCTTAACAGCAACCCCCTCACCGATTGTACCGGACACAATAATCACCGGCAGGTCCGCGCAGTATTTTTCCGCCAGCTCCAACACCCGAAATGAGGAAAAGCCAGGCATATTATGATCGGTTATGACAATGTCCCATTTGTCCCGGCTAAGGGCGTTACTCAGGCGTTCCTCACTATCAACCAATTCGTGATAGGGGTCGATGCCGCCTTTGCGTAACTCTCGCAGCAAAAGCAGAGCATCGTCTTCCGAATCTTCGACGATCAACATTCGTAACGGGCTGGCTGTGTCAGTCACTGGCGTTACCTTACCCTGATGAGGGAACCGATCCGGTTTTAGGCACTTTGTTTACATGTAGCCAATACCGGGCAAGCAGAGTCATCTGTTCCGTAAACTCTCGGTAATTGATCTGTTTGGTGATGAAACTGTTGGCCCCCAGCCGGTAGGCTTCCAACAGATCGGCTGGTTCATCTGAGGACGTTAGCATCACCACCGGCAGCCAGTCGGTGAGCGGCGAGGATCGAATACTCTTAAGCACTTCCAGACCGCTGACCTTCGGGAGTTTGACGTCAAGCAGAACAACGCCAATTGAGTTCAGATTACTGCTTGAACATCTGGCATCGTCTCCAAACAGGAAATCCAGGGCTTGCTGTCCATCCTCCAATACGATGACAGGACTGTTCTCACTCGCGCTGTTCAGGGCACGGACCGCCAGAACCTGATCGTCCGGATTGTCTTCAACCACAAGGATTGAATGAATATCCATATTTTTGTATGTCCTTTCAATCAATTGCATTAACAGCGCAATGCTATCTATCAGTCTAGCGTTGATCTGCGAAAACAGGCAACTTCACAACAAAACTGGCTCCCTTCCCTACTTCCGATGTGGCGGAAATAGTGCCATGGTGGCGGCGAATCACCCGATAAACCGTGGCCAGGCCGATGCCAGTGCCCCCAAACTCCGACGGTGTGTGCAGACGATTGAAGGCAACAAAGAGTTTGTCGATATACCGCATGTCGAAACCAACGCCGTTATCCCGTATTTCAATGGCGATTGTGCGGCCCTCCGGGCGTGCTGACACTTCAATGACTCGTTTTTCCTCCCTGGAGCTGTATTTCCACGCATTTCCCAGCAGGTTCTGAAAGGCGATTCGCAGCATCCGGCTATCACCAACAACTTGTATGCCTTGCTGTATATGTATTTCCGAGGGCGGATGATCATTGATGTCCTTAAGTTCGTCCGTGATCTCCCGCAACACCTGACTCAGGTCGATAGGGTGGTTTTCCATCGGCTGTCGACTGACACGGGACAAAATAAGCAACCCATCAATCAGGCTGGCCATTCTCACGCTAGCCGCGCGAATTCGCCTTAAATAGTCCTTGCCGGTGTCATCAAGCTGTTCAGCGCAATCTTCTTCCAATGCCTGCGCAAACCCTTCGATGGCTCTGAGGGGTTGTCGCAAATCGTGGGAAACGGAGTAGCTGAACGCCTCCAGTTCCCGGTTGGCCATGCTAAGTTCCGAGGTTCTGGCGTCCACGACGCGTTCCAGGTTGTCGCGGCTCTCCAGGATCCTGAAGTTCTGCTGCTGAATGGTGCCGATCATTTCATTAAAGGTGCTCCCCAGACGCCCAAGCTCATCGGTACCGGAGACCGGCGCACGAATGGAGTAATCGTGGTTCATAGCGATACGCTCCGCGGTAGCGGAGAGCGTAAGAATGGGACCGGACACAATTCTCTGAAGCCTCAGGGCCAGGAAAACAAGGGCCAGTAGAATCGCGCTACCAATCCCGATAGCCACCCAGACAAAGGTCCGGATATGGCCACGCAACACTTCAAGGTGCGAGCTGAGGAAAAGCCGGCCAACGGTTTCGCTATCCAGGGTGACGGGCATTAACAGACGATAAACGTCATCGATAAACCCCACCTCCAGGTGCTGATCAACACTCGGACATGGCTGTTCGTCAATGGCGACCAGGGATGTCATGACGTTACCCTGCTCATTGTAAACGCATGCCTGCTGGATGGTGTTGATACGCTCAAGGCTGGAAACGATGCTGGTCAGCTGTTCGTTATCTTCGAATACCAGAGCCGCGGCAGACTGCTCCGCGAGAATACCAGCGATCACATGAAGTTCGGATTCGAGCTGTTTTTTGTAGTTCCGGTTTTCAACGAAGATCAGACTGGCGCAGACCAGGGCTATTCCCAGGGTACTGACAAACAATGTAAGGAACAGGAGCTTGGTTTTAAGCCGCCAATAACGCCACCCCCTCATCATCGCAACACCCTCACCGCAAGTTCCAGGAGACGGGAATTGATCGTCAGCCCCGCTTCCGTTGCAGCTTTCAGGTTAATTTCAAAGCGGATGACATTGCCTTGTTTCACGTAACCGAACATGCCCCCTTTTCGGGCAAAGCCCTGTAGGTCACTGACCGTGAGCATGCCGTGCTGTTGAGCAAGATTGAAGATGGTGGCGAGGTTGCGGGACTCTGATTGACCGATATAGAGCACATCACACCCCGTAAGGCTGTATGCATTCTCGGGGTACCGAATTTGAAGCTCCCTGCCCTGGGATTTGCGGCCGTGGAGCGGATCGAGCAGTTCGCCAAATGGGTCGTCGCCAACAACGCAAACGACCAGCGGGGCAGAGCTGTCTACAACTTGAGGCCAGCTTACAAAACGAGTGAAATTGTATAGAAAGGCTGCTTTGACTTCGTATTCAGACCGTATTGAACCATGGGCGGGCGCCAGGCCGAGACACAAGCAGAGGATTGTGGAAATGAAGTATTTCAGGTGATCCCTCACAAGTCGGCCACGAAGCAAATAGTTAAGTTGGAGAATGCAAACAAAAACCCGGCACTTACCGAAGGTTAGCATCCGTTTGGCTGCCGTCAACTGTATACCAAACCTGTGATTGCCGAGGCGATTTTGAATCGACCCGATGAACAGGCTATCCCACCTCCTGGACGATCGTCCGGAAAATGGGACATTCCTGTCCGTAAAAACAGACACTGTTCACTTTAAACGGGATGCAGTGTCCTGATAGGTGGACACCTTTCCCTCGGGAAAGTTATCGACACAGCCCACAAAAGATTTTAACCCATATAAAACAATTACCTACAAAGATGGCATGGTTCCTGTTACAAGTTTTTGGATAACTATAAAAAAGATCCGTCGTCGACAAGAAAGAACGAGTGTCTTCATCTCACTCAGATAACAATTCGGAGAGCAACAAGCCATTGGTGGTTTCACCATTTCCGCCCACCAGGAAGGCCTTACCGCAGCACGGCTGGCATCCATGATTTTGAATGGGGTCAAACCCAACCGCATCCCAACAATGAGATCCTTGAGCGGGCATTATGTCTATAGCCGCAGTGGCATGAAACACTGGAACCTGGAGCTATCCCCCCTGATCGCCAGCCAATCTAACTTTGTTGAGTAAATCCCGGGCTCCCCATGTAAACCAAAGTCTATATGAGAAACCTTCTCAACACATGGCAATGCGAATCATTATCAGTATAATGCGCATCACTTTAACAATGCGTAGTTCCAGAGGGTTTCATGTCAATATCAATGCGTCAGGGTATGTCGAAAAAATTGAGTCGACACCCGTTGTCTATCGCCCTGTTTCCCGCGTCTCTTCTTGCCATCGCCGGCGTCCCTGCCTTTGCTCAGGAAATGAATGATGCACCCGATCTGTTGCCAGGTCTTCAAGTCACCGCCGACTGGTTGGGACCGCCCACCGAGGAATCCGAGAAGACCTACACCGGCGCTCGAACCGTGGTAGAGGAAGAAGATCTTCAGAATCGTGGCGCACTTAACCTGGAAGACGCACTACGCGCCGTTCCCGGCCTCCAGGTGTTGGACGAAACCGGCACGGGTGTTCTCCCCAATATTGGTGTGCGCGGTCTGAACCCGCTGCGTAGCGAACGTTTGCAGATGCTGGTGGATGGCTACCCGATTGCCATTGGGCCATACAGCAATGTGGGTGTTTCCCTGTTTCCGGTTACGTTGCCCAGCCTGGAAGCCGTGGATATGGTTCGTGGCGGTGCGGCCGTTCATTACGGCCCGAACAACGTCGGTGGCGTTGTTAATTTCGTGACCAAACCGATTCCTTCGGAAACCTCCCAAACCCTGCGCGAACGGGTCACCGTTGCTGAAGACACCGGCAACGTATTCACTGACACCTATTACCGTGTCGGTGGTCAGGCTACCGACAAACTGGACCTGCAGTTTCAGGCCAATGTTCAGCGTGGCGACGGATTCCGGGAAAACTCCGATACCGAAGTGGACAACCTTGTCCTTGATGCCCGTTATTACCTGAACGATCAGCACGAACTCGCCTCCCAGTTGCAATACTATCGTGTTGACGCCGAACTTCCCGGCTCACTGACACCTGAAGCCTACAAACAGGACCGAACCCAGAGCCAGCGGAACCATGACAAGTACGAAGCAGACATGACCCGTGCCACGGTGACCTGGACCTACACGCCAGCAAGTAACGTGGAATTCCAGTGGCGCAACTTTGTTCACGATGCCGACCGCACATTCTTCTTTGGTCAGAACCTCAGCGGTAACGGCCATTGGGCGGACCCGGGGCTGGATTCCACCCACGTGGCTGATTCACCGCGTCTGTTCACTGTTTACGGCACTGAACCGCGGCTCGCCATCAGCCACGGTCGCCACGATATTACCCTGGGGGCCCGGTTTGTCAGTGAAGATGTGGAGTTCGACGTCAATCGTGTTGAACTGGCCACCGGTGACGATTCCGTCGCCCGCGACTGGCATCTGGACACCCAGGCCATCGCGTTCTACGCCAGCGATACCATTTCTTTCCTGGACGACCGTCTGACTGTTACGCCAGGACTACGCTACGAAGATGTGAATATGGACTTCCGCGACAGCCTCAGCGGTGTGGCTGAGGAAAACAACGCCGACGAGTTGTTGCCAGGCCTGACCGTAGGCTATCAGGCTTCCGATGATCTTTTTGTTTTCGCTAACGGCCAGCGCTCCCTGGTGCCCGTGCAAATTGCGCAGGCCACTCGAGAAGGCGATGTTGCCAACGAAACCGCATGGAACTACGAACTGGGTGCCCGCCTCCAGGCAACCCCTGCCCTGCTGTCTTCCGCAACCCTGTTCCGGATTGACTACGAGGACCAGATTCAGTTCAACCAGACAGCCAGCCGTTTCGAGAACCTTGGCAAAACCCGTCACCAGGGCATTGAACTGTCGAACCGTTGGGACGTGAATAGCCAGTGGGAACTGGGACTGGGTTATACCTACCTCGACACCGAGCAGTTGACAGGAGACAACGAAGGCAACGAACTGCCTAACGCGCCTACTCATAAGGTCAGTGCCGACGCGGTATACCGTTACCAGGCCTGGGATGCCAACCTGAACTGGGTATATGTCAGCTCCAGCTATAGCGATGCGGAAAATACCGAAGAGGAAACCGATAACGGCAGTGCCGGTGAACTGCCGGACTACCACCTGCTCAATGCCAGGATTGGTCGTGATATCGCTTTCGGCGGCGATCGTGTCCTGAACCTGGGACTTGCTGTCAACAACCTGCTCGATGAAGACTATTACTTCCGCGGTGTGGATGTCAGCCCGGTTGGTCGTGTTCCTCAGCCAGGCCGTAGCTATATCCTGGAAGCACAGCTGGACTTCTGATGGCAAATGTTTCCAACCGGATCCTGCAGATCCTGCTTATTGCCTTGCTAATTCCATCTTTCGGATTGGCTGATGACAATGACGTCCGGCTAACGGATGACCGTGGGCAGCCCCTGCGGTTATCCGGCCCGGCTACCCGGCCGGCCGCCATTTCGACCTTCGGCGCCGATGTCGCGCTGGCACTTGGGGTCTCTCCAGTCGCTGTCACTGACTACGGCATACAGGGGGCGCCCGAATACCTCGCGGATCAACTGGGCGAGGTTCCACGACTTGGCCCCCGTCACCAACCTAACCTTGAGTTGCTGTCTGAAGTTCAACCAGATCTTGTACTCGCCATCCGCCGTTACACGGAGAAAGACGGTGCCCAGATCGAGGCCATTGCTCCCTTGCTGGCCCTGGACCTCATTACTCTCGAGGACAGTGAGCGGGCAGTGAAATTGGCGGGCGTAGCACTAGGGGCATCCCCGGAAGCTGAAAAGCTTAACGCACGCTTTTTGAATCGCATCGAAGCCCTCGCCCAGCACAGCGAGGAAGCTGGCACCAAAACAGTAGCAGTCCTGACCAGTGGCAGCGAAACGCCTTTTATCTACCACGACCATTTTCTGCCGACGGCATTACTGGAACGCCTGGGATTCGACAATGTCGGCGGAATGACGCCCAATCCCGACAGCGGCATCCCCCTGGGTTACCGGATCAGCCTTGAGGCGCTGCTTGAACTTGATCCGGATATTATTATCCTGTTACCAACCAATCGTCAGCGCGCATTCACCCTGAGTCCCGTCTGGCCGTACCTCAAGGCGGTACGTGATAGCTCCGTTCATGAGGTGCCGCATTATTGGAAGGAAGGCGCTGGCCCCATCGCACGGGCACGAATCCTTGACGACATTCAGCGCCTGTTACTGGAAGTGCCGGCGGCAGAGCCTGGAGAATGATGGAAACACCTTCAACCATCCGACCCTTGTCTATCTACGGAGTGGTAGCGCTGTTCATTGCACTGTTGTTTATTGTTGGGTTGATGGCCGGTTCCCGCTGGGTATCGCCGGCCATGCTACTGAGTGTCATGGATGGCGGCAGTGACTTGCTAACCCGAATCAGCGTACTGGAATTGCGTTTACCTCGTAATCTTCTGGGCCTTATCGGTGGTGCAGCACTGGGTGTCGCCGGTGCGGTTATGCAGGGCGTTACCCGGAACTCCCTGGCTTCTCCCGGCCTGACCGGGGTGATCGCGTCTGCGGCACTGGCCGTGGTTGCCCTTCGTACCTTCACCACGCCCGATGCCCTCTGGTTACCGCTGGTAGCCTTGGCAGGCGGCATGCTGGGTGGCGCACTGACGTTTGTCATAGCCGGCCGGCGGCAGCTACAGCCCGAGCGTGTGGTACTCGCCGGCATCGCCGTCACGTCGCTTGGCACGGCGCTGACGACAGGCATTTTGCTGGTGTCCGGATCAGAGGCGGCGGAACTGTATTATTGGCTTGCGGGCAGCCTGATGGGACGGGGCTGGCTCCAGCTTCAGATGGTCATGCCATGGTTATTGGTTCCGCTGGGGGCACTGCTTGTTATGCAGCGCCCCTTCCGGTTGTTGCAACTCGATGATGAGTTAGCGCTGTCCATGGGCCTGGCCGTTGGCCGGTGGCGTTTGATCTTTCTGATGCTGGCGCTGCTGCTCGCGGCCTCATTGGTCGCCTTCACCGGCCCCATCGTCTTCATTGGCCTTGTTGCCCCTCACATTGCCCGGCGGATGATCGGGGACCAGATTCAGCACTGGTTGCCTCTGAGTGCCCTGCTAGGAGGGCTGCTGTTATTGGCTGCCGATATACTGGCACGACAGCTGGCATTTCCCCAGGAATTGCCAGTTGGGATGCTGACTGCCCTTATCGGGGCGCCCTGGCTGATCTATTTGCTCAATTCCCGCATGTCTCCCGGGGGCGCGAAGGTGAAGAGTGCGAAGGCGAGGAGTGCTTAGGGTGAAAGGCTCAATGACAGCGGCACAAACAACACTCCCCGGGAACCACCCCCTAACCTCAAGTCATACCAAGCTGGTCCTGGCCAGTGGGCTCTGCTTCGTTCTGGTGGTCGTCGCGGGCATTCAGTTCGGTGCGGTGAACCTGACCTGGTCCGAGGTATGGGCCGGGCTGACCGGTGAGAGCTCCCGGCACGTGGAGCGAGTAGTCTTCGAATTAAGGTTGCCCCGAACCCTGACTGGCGTTCTGATCGGCATCCACTTTGCGGTATCAGGGTGGTTGTTGCAGTTGCTGAGCCGCAACCCATTGGCAGAGGCCGGAATTCTGGGAATCTCAGCCGGTGCCAGTCTGGTTGCCGTCATAGCTTTTATCATCGGCGACTGGGTGGTTTCCAGCGGCGACCCATACAACAACACGTCATTTGCGCTTCAGTATTTGCCCATGTTCGCCATGGCCGGCGGGCTTGTGACGGCTCTGGGGGTGTACTTTCTTGGCATGCGACACGGCCAGCTGTCTCCGGTAAAAATGACCCTGACCGGCGCAGTGATTGCCGGCATGTTACACGCGCTGACCACCGGTGCGCTGGCGTTCTGGGGCCATGCCCACACTGAACTGGTGGCGCAATGGCTGGCCGGGTCATTATACGGATCGGAGTGGCAACACCTCAGGGCCTTGCTGCCATGGACACTGATCGGATTGACCGGGTTAGCCTTCCTTGTCCGCCCGCTTAACGTCATGCAACTGGACGATCAGCATGCCCGTACCCTCGGCCTCGGGCTCAATGGCTGGCGCGCCTTCGCCCTGCTAGTAGCAACCTTATTGGCGGCGAGCGCGGTCGGGGTTGTGGGGCCCGTTGGATTCATTGGTTTACTGGTGCCCCATATCAGCCGTCGCCTGGCAGGTGCCGATCTTCCGGTGCAACTGGTGCTGTGCGTATTGTTGGGAGCTGTGCTTGCCGTATTGGCAGATTTGATCGGCCGAACGCTGTTCACGCCCTACGAAGTGCCCGTTGGTGTGGTATCCGCCGTCCTTGGCGTGCCGTTTTTTCTTTACCTGTTGTCGCGTCAACCCTGATGCCGAGGTCCGATATGTTACGAACCGAACGCCTCTCACTTGCCTACGACCAAACACCGGTGGTGGAGCAACTGTCGCTATCCATCCCCGAAGGTGGAATCACCTGCCTGTTGGGGCCCAATGGGTCCGGTAAAAGCACGTTGCTGAAAAGCTTCGCGGGCTTGCTGACGCCTCAATCCGGTCAAGTGTATCTCGATGACCAACCACTGGAAGAATGGAACCGGAACCGGTTGGCACGCCGGCTGGCGATGCTGCCCCAGAAGCCCATCGTACCGGAGGGTATCAAGGTCCGGGATCTGGTAGCACTGGGCCGCTTCCCGCATCGAAAATGGTGGCAGCGGGATCTGGTCAGCGACCAGAACGTCACCCTCGAAGCTATGGCAATGACCGGGGTGGTTGATCTTGCGGAACGACCGGTGGAATCGCTCTCTGGTGGGCAACAGCAGCGAGTCTGGATTGCCATGGCCCTGGCCCAGGAAACCGATATTCTCCTGCTGGATGAGCCGACAACCTTCCTTGACTGGGGATACCAGCTGGAAGTGCTGGAACTGCTATGCACCCTGAACCGCCAACATGGGTTGACCGTGATTATGTCGTTGCACGACCTCAACCAGGCCGCCCAGTTTGCTGACCGGATTGCCGTGCTGGCCGGTGGACAGCTGGAAGCTATTGGTAGTCCGGGGGAGATCATCACCGAAACCCTGATCAACCGGGTGTTTAGAGTGCACGCGAACGTCAACCTTGGTCGAGACGGTCGCCCCTATTGTTCCGGGTTTGCGGAATCCGCAAAGGAAAACCAGCGTCTGCGGGAGAGCGATCAGAGCTTGAGCGTGTCTGAGCCGGTTCAGTAATCAAGTAATTCAGGCACTGGAAAGTCCACCTCATCCACCTGCTCTGACAGGTAATCAAGAAACGCGCGGATTGCCGGGAGCAAACCACGGCGTGACGGAAAGACGGCGTGGAAAATGCCACCGCGTGGCTGCCAGCCAGGCAGTACATTGATCAGTCGTCCTTCAACCAGGTCACGCCCGCCCACAATCAAGGGCATTTTGACCACGCCCAGCCCGGCGATTGCAGCCTGCCTGAGAGTAAATACATCGTCTGTGATCAGGCGCGGTTTGTGGTGAACCTGAACTGATACACCGTCGGGGCCATCCAGGCACCAGACGTGCTGTCCGTCGGCCTGCTCGAAGTCGATACTGGGCAATCGAGTCAGGTCTTCCGGCGATCCGATATCCGGGAAACGTTCCACCAGAGCCTTGGACGCCATCAGGCATTGGGGGCTTCTGGACAGAACTTTCATGGTCAGGCCACTGTCTTCAATGGGCGGGTATCGGACCCGGAGCGCGAGATCGATGCCCTCCTTAATGACATCAACCCGACGACTGGTGGCCACCAGTTCTATCTTGACCTCCGGGTAGATCTCCATGAACTTCACGACCAGCGGCGCAATCAGAAAATAGATCAGTCCTGGGGGGCAACTCATTCGGATACAGCCACGAGGCTCCGAGCGGGAGCGGTCGATCAACTCCTGCGCGGCATCGGCCTCAACGAGCATGGCGACACAGTGGCGATAATACTCCTTACCCAACTCCGTGACGCTGAATCGGCGTGTTGAGCGGTTAATCAGCCGGGTATCCAGGCGTTCTTCGAGAAGCGCTATACGCCGGCTCAGTTTCGATTTTGGCACTCCCAGCGCTCGCCCGGCCGGTGCAAAGCCCCCGTGTTCCACCACCTGCACGAAATAATAGAGGTCGTTCAAGTCCTGCATTGTTCAGAGTCCTATATATAGAACACAGATTATAATTTTTGATATCTACTCAGGCCAACTCCACTCCCCTATCTTGAACCTATTCAATGTCGATCTATTATCCAGAGTAAGGGGGGACGCATGAAACAGGTAATGACCACCTATAGCACGCCCAATGGTCATTGGGTGGGTGACGGTTTCCCCGTTCGTTCGCTGTTGTCCTACGACCGCATGGGCGCTAACAATATCAGCCCTTTCCTTCTCCTGGACTATGCCGGGCCTGCACAGTTTCGGTCTGGTACACACCGGCGAGGTGTCGGCCAGCATCCCCACCGTGGTTTTGAGACCGTCACCCTGGTTCTGCAGGGTGAGCTGGAGCACCAGGACTCCACCGGGAGCGGCGGTTTAATTGGTGAAGGCGATGTCCAGTGGATG
Source organism: Marinobacter sp. (assembly GCA_022014155.1). Taxonomy (GTDB): domain Bacteria; phylum Pseudomonadota; class Gammaproteobacteria; order Pseudomonadales; family Oleiphilaceae; genus Marinobacter. Next base: position 18,108 of record JAKLLS010000053.1, read on the forward strand.
ACTGCCGGTGCCGGTATTGTTCACGAGGAGTTCCATTCCCGTGACTTCACTGAGCGTGGTGGTGTCCTGGAGATGGTCCAACTCTGGGTGAACCTCCCTGCCCGGGCCAAGGATGTGCCGGCAGCCTATCAAACCTTGTTGAACAAGGATATTCCAGCCGTCTCACTGGGTGATTATGTCGGGAGTCTCCGGGTTATTGCCGGTGATTACCAGGGCCATACGGGCCCGGCGAAGACCCATACCCCAATGAACGTCTGGGATCTGAAGCTGGAACCAGGAGCGGACGTGGTTCTATCGGTCCCGGAAGGACACACCACCATCGTCGTGGTGCTTAAGGGCACGGTGCAGTCAAACGGAACGGAGGTGCTGCGTGAAGCGGAAGTCGCCTGCTTCGAGCGCCAGGGCCAGCAACTGCAACTCGAATCTAACAATGATGCCCGGCTGCTGGTGCTTACAGGTGAGCCGATTAACGAGCCTGTCGTGGGGCATGGTCCCTTTGTCATGAATTCCGACGCTGAAATCCATCAAGCAATCGCGGACTTTCAAAATGGAAAGTTCGGCCTGCTTAATCGCTAGCCAGAACAGGTGATGGCCAGCGATTGGAACCGGTCTCTCGACCCGGGGGCCGGAAAAACCACCTGAAACAAAGGAGAATTAAAATGGCTTTTAAATACAATCGATTGGACAAGGACGATGTGGCCCTGTTGATGGTTGATCACCAGTCAGGGCTGCTCTCTCTCGTGCGGGACTTCTCACCGGACGATTTCAAGAACAACGTGCTGGCGTTGGCGGACATTGCCAAATTCTTCAACATTCCTACCATTCTGACCACCAGCTTCGAGGATGGTCCCAACGGTCCAATGGTGCCGGAACTCAAGGAAATGTTCCCGGATGCACCCTACTTCCCCCGTCCCGGCCAGATCAACTGCTGGGACAACGAGGACTTCCTCAAAGCCGTGAAAGCCACGGGCAAGAAGCAATTGTTGATTGCCGGCGTGGTTACCGATGTATGCGTTGCTTTCCCGACGCTGTCTGCGCTTGAAGAGGGTTATGAGGTCTTTGTTGTCACGGATGCTTCAGGTACCTTCAACCAGACCACTCGCGACGCTTCCTGGAGCCGTATGGAGCAGGCCGGGGCACAAATGATGAACTGGTTCAGCGTTGGCTGCGAGTTGCACCGTGACTGGCGCAACGATATCGAAGGCTTTGGCGGCATCCTCGCCAAGCATCTGCCGCACTACGCAAACCTGATGCAGAGCTATACTGCCCAGAAAGGGTAAGCTTTAGCGGGCACCACACTCACAGTCCTTGTGGGTGTGGTCACGAACCGGCTATTTCGCCAGGTTTTTCCCGTTCTGTGCCAGGTCGTTCAGGGTGTTATGTTCGCATTTGTTCTCGGCCATAAAGCTCTCTGTCGATGCAACAAGAATGTTGTCGTCACTCAGGAAACGACGCCCCAGCAATGCCGGATAGGAAAACCGTCCCCGGTCGGCCAGGGAAAATTCGGTTTCATGGGTGGAACCAGCAATACAGAATTCCATACGCACCACATATCGCCTCTGGGAGGGTGCACCCTTTCGTTTGATCCTGACGGTCCGGTCTACCGGGCGCTCAAATTCCAGGATGACGTCCTCGACCTCAGTACCGTTTTCTTCGCCCTTTTCCTGGTCGCGGTGATCGGCAAGGGGGACCTGAAAGCTCACCCACTTCTCATCCCCTTTCTCAAATGGCTCGATGTTAACTGCGTGCAGGGAGGAAGTTCTTGCCCCGGTATCCAGCCGAGCCTTCAGGCGCAAGCCGGTGTCCTGAAGGACAATCCATTCCACAAAACCCAGGGATTCCGGTGGACGCTCCTGATTCTGTTTGTCCTCCGCCAGGACGGGGCTGGTTGAAGCAATAAAGGCTGCGAAGGTGAGTCCTACAGCAAACTTCATGAAACATCTCCGGCAAATGTGATCAGGTCTGGGAAAAATGTCAGGAACCGGCGTTCCAGCTCCCGGTCGTTCTCTTTTATTTCGTCAATGATATCGAAAAACTGATGCTGGAAACGGATGCGCTGGGCAACCCGGTTCAGTGCATAACCCACACTATCCAGGTCTGCGTAGGTGGCGAACCAGTCATTCTCCGCCATGTTCCGGGTAACCCGTTTCATTTTATCGGGCATCAGGTATTCGTAGTCCCGAAACTCCTGGTAAACAGTGCCGATAAAAATACCGGAATCAACATTGCTGAATCGTTGCCAATGTCTTAACAGGTAGTGATCATAAAGGATATCGAGTGCAACTCCCGCAAAGCGGCGCCTTTGCTGCGAGAACAGTCGTTTGCTGGCCAGCACCTCAGGGTGGCTGTCCGTGTAGGTGTCCACCGCGCGGTGGTGGTACAAGCCGGCTCGAACAGTTGGCGGAAGCTCCAGGACTTTCAACCCCCTGGCAAAATCCCCCATCACGCTGCCGATGCGGGCCTGAGGTGAGTCTGGTGCGAGAAACAGGTGGGCAAGATGGTTCAAGCAGCCTCCAGGAAGTGCTTAATGGCGGGAATCCCTTCCCAGCCAATCCGGAAAGCTTCCCGATCAGAAATTAAAGGTCACGCCAAGGCCTAGGCCATCGACAGTGACGTTGTCCTTGTCATAGTAACGCATATACTCGAGGTTACCGGACACCTGGGGCGCCATTTCGACATTGACACCAATCCCATAGGAAAAGTCAGAATCATCCTCGGTAGCAGTTCCGAGCGGCCCTTCGGCTTCCAGTTCCACCCGGGTAAGACCGAAAATAACATAGGGTGTGGCTGGTGATTCATTAGCCAGGTTCAGTGTGGCGTACCCACCGAAGAAGTTATCCACGGAGAAGTCGATGCCATCAACGCTATCGTCATCAACGCCAAAGCCTGCCCGCGCCTCCACGCCGAAGTATGGTGTGGCTAGTGCGCCCACTTTGGCGGACAAGGCGCCAACGTCCACATCGTCTGAGCCTTCCTCGATATTGAAGAAGGTGTAGTTCAGGCCGGCATACAGGCCGCCGACGCCCGACTTGTACATATCATTCGCGACTGCTGGGGCCGCAGCGATGCTGCCCGCGAGCGCGGTCAGTCCAAATACCAATGAACGTGAGATTTTCATGTCTTAATGCTCCTTGCTGGTTTTCACCGTTGTTTTTACGAAATTGCACTACACCAACGAATTTATCCACCATCTGGATCCGGATTTACCCGATATTTACAGTGATTTAATTGCCCGGTAAGACCGGCCTCGCAGGCCCCTGTTACCTTGCGAAAGCGTCAGGCCGCATGTATTCTGACGCCGTCTCTCTGTTCGGCTGGCTTGAGCTTCCTTTGCGAAACCTTAACCCCGTTATCTTTATTGTCAGCGTCATGTTCGTACTCTTGAGTATTTTCATGACGTTACCGGTAATACTTCTATC
>JAKLLS010000054.1 GCA_022014155.1 Marinobacter sp.
GGATATCACTACAGCTGGGCTTTACGCTGGTTGAGCTGATGGTCTCCATGACCCTGGGGCTGATCCTGACTGCGGGTCTGGTACAGATCTTTGTGTCCAACAAGCAGTCGTTCGTTATGAGCCAGGCTCTGTCGAATGTTCAGGAGTCCGGTCGTGAAGGTTCGATGATCCTGGCGCGGGAGATTCGTAACGCGGATTACTGGGGGTGCATCACGGAAGCTACGTCGGTCAAGAGTAATCTCAACTCCGGCGGGACCGATGACGTGCTGGATTTTTCCCGGGGGCTGGAAATCTACCCGGATGCCGACAGTGACAATGCCATAGTGGACGGCTCCCACGTGATTGTTATGCGAGGCATTGGTGGTGGGCCTGAGGTCACGGTAGAAAAAGTGCCTGCGACGAAAGCTGCCTCACTCCATGTCAGCGATGCATCGCTGTTTGAACGTGGCGATATACTTCTGGTGAGCGATTGCGAACACGCCAATATATTTCAGGTCACCAATGCCAACGAGAATGGCAATGATCTTGTCGTCCATAACGAAGGGGAGACAGTAACGCCTGGCAATGCGGACAACGCCATGCCGAAGAAGTATACCGACAACGCCAAGGTATATCGGCCGTCGGTGTCGCGTTATTCAGTGCAGGCAGATGCGGATGGCCGGCGCTCATTGGTTGTTGAGCGCGCCTTGATTGCAGGTAATGGAGGCACCGGGAATCTGTTGGGCACCCCTGTTGAACTGGTCGCCGACATCCGCGACATGCGCACGCAGCTTGGCGTGGACACCGATGGTGATGGCGCCATAAATAACTGGCAAGACCCTCCCGAAAAAGATGCAACTAACGCCGCCGACGTATTAGCTCAGACCCTGGCAGTCAAAGTCAGCCTCCTCGTACGCTCCCGTGATGACAATGTGAACGACGATGCCGTTCAGTTTTGTTTTCCCGGCTGGCTTGACTGCACCAGTGATGCTACCGGCCTTCAGACCGCCGATGACAGCGCGCTTTACCGGGTCTACACAATGACCGCAAGCATTCGCAACCGGACGCTGGAGGGGATTTGATGAGAGCCCATAACCGGCAGCAGGGAGCCGCATTGGTGATGACCCTGCTCATCCTGCTGATCCTGACATTGCTCGCCTCCAGCAACATGGAGCGAACCACCATGCAGGAATTGATGGTGAACGCCCAGCGGGACGGCGAAATGACGCTGGAGCTGACCGAGGAAGTTCTGCGGGAGGCGGAGCGAAAAGTCCATACGGTCGTGGTGTTGTCCGACGCCGATGAGGATGGCCCGCTGTACGCCGCCGGTGCCGCTCCGGATGCCCTCGATCCATCCACCTGGACCGACGCCAACACCTACGCGGCCCAGGACACCTACGATGACTGGGTGGCGGAGTTTGGCATCAAATCCCTGGCCGTGCCTAGGTATTACATTGAGGTGGTCGGCGATGTCGAGGGAATGAGTCAGGTCACCGATGTGGTGATGGCGGGCAGGCAAGATATGACCGCCGGAGATATTCGCCCGACAGGGTTCCGGATCGTTGCCATGTCACAGGGGCTCAGCGGAAATGCCCGCAGGGTCGTGGAAGTCTATTATGCAGGTGAATTATGAATAACCGGCTGGCAGTGTTTGCACGTAATGTATTCGTGGCTTTCTGTCTGGTGCTGCCGGCATCCGGGTATGCCTCCACTGGCGGTCTGGCTCAGACGCCGCTGTTCATCAGCCCCGGTACCCAGCATAACGTGATGTTCGTGATGGATGATTCCAGGCTCATGGACCTTGAGTTGCTGCTGGACGGGGCGGCCTTCGGGCGTGTGGATGATGAAACACTGACCACCTGGTTTGGCCAGCTTCTGGAAGGTTCGGGCATGGACTTTCTGGGCCTGTCCAGCGCACTGATTGGCAGCGCGAACTACGGGTACCTGTTTGAAACCTTTCTTGCGCCGGAGTCCGATGGTGTACGACGCTACAACGGCCAACGTCTGAATGAGGACCACCAGGTGGTCCCGCCGATAAAAGCCTTCGGCTTTATGCGTTCAAGCACCTATAACCCGCAATACTATGACCCTGCCGTGGACTACGCCCCATGGAGCCAGGACGGCGTTTATGACAATGCAGTGCTAGGTAATCCGCTTCTCGATCCAAACTATCCGTTGACGTTTGATGAGGCGACCACGACGGCGGGTGGTGCGCTGATTTCCGGTTTTACTGATTGGCTTGAGGGTGCATTTTGCGCGTTCTATGATAGTCCGCTCAATATTTTTGGGTTGCCGAAGCCTGACTATTGTAAGGAAACCTATCCGCTGGCTGAAACCCGCATACTGCCTTTCGCATTCTCGGGTAATCTGGCCCAGCAGCTGAAAATTGCCACTGACACCGGGGCAAGTGCAAATAGAATTATTTCAGAGGGGCTTGATGGTAGTTTGAGTCTCGCCGACGCAACCGAAATGGGGTTGGGGTGCACAGCTGAACAATTGAGTGCAAATTTTCAGGATCTCGCGGACGATCTTGTGCAGGACGTGTACTACCAGTGCATTGCTTTTACACCGGCCACTTACTACGTTCCTGTCAATGAAGGTTCCTATAAGCTTTGGTTTCTGCCTGAAACTTATAACTGTGCATCGCCAAACCCTGAACACTACGCCTCTCTCGTTCAGGAATGGTCTCTTGAGAACAGCCTGACGTTCAAGCGGGCAGATGGTACCGCCTTTGACGGCGCTCTGGCGCCGGATGGGCGTTGCCTTGAAAGGATTAGTGTCAACGACGAGGAGCGGGTTTACCATCCCGGAACCGACTATGAACGGACCTTCTTGGAAGAACTCCAGAACTTCTCGAACTGGTTCCAGTATCACCGCAGCCGCCACCAGTCTGTTCGTTACGGGTTGGGTGAATCCCTGCAATCCATCAGTGGCGTTCGCGCCGACCTTCTGACCGCCAATGACCGGACCACGGATGCCGATATGCTGGATACCAGTGACCGGTCCACGGGTGGTGACTTCGAGGCGCTGCAGGAGAAAGTCTTCCACGCCTATGACGACGTACCCGCCACCAATCAGGCACCGTTGCGGGGAGCACTCGACTATGTTGGAACCCAATACCAGAGAACCGGCGTGGATGCTCCCATTCAGTATGAATGTCAGCGCAACTATACGTTGATGTATACCGATGGATTCGCTACGGATTACGAGACTCAACCGTCTTCGCTGGCCGACATCGCGGCAAACTACTACTCAACCAATTTGAGGACAGACCTGCCGAAAGGTCAGGTCCGTATTCCGGGCCAGTGTCTGGATAATGACCCCTACCCGGGGCTGGACTGTAACTCCAACCTGCATATGAACACCTATGGCGTATTGCTGGGGTCGAAGGGGACTGTTTACGGTCAGCAGATTGACGGCACGCTCTATGATTCCGTGGATGATGTCTATGCCAGTGAACCGGCATGGCCGGACGTCAATGATGCGACGGACCCCGATATCTCAATCTTCCAGATCGATGACATTTACCGTGCCACCGTAAATGGTAAAGGGGGAATCTATAACGCCCGTCTTCCGACCGATATTACAGACGGTCTGAACCGTGCGCTGGAAGATATCGACAATCAGTCGGGCGCTGCGGCCGCTGTTACATTCAGCAGTGCCACCGTTGAATCGGACTCGCTGATCTTCAGTGCTATCTTCAACAGTCGGCGCTGGAGTGGGCAGTTGTCCGCGCGGGCTCTGAACAGCGATGGGGGGCGCCTACAGCAGAACGCTGCCGGTTCGTACATTGGGGATGTCGTGTGGGAAGCCGGAGCCCGGCTTGATAGCCGAAACCTGAGTGCGAATGCCCGGGAGATTATCACCTACAACTCTGTGACCGGTCAGGGAGTACCGTTCCAATGGTCAAACCTGACCACAACTCAGCGTGCTGACCTGTTAGTGGGCACAGGCAGCCTGGATGCCACCGCGGCAGAAAGTCTGGCGATTGATCGGCTAAACTATCTTCGCGGGGATCGCAGCAAGGAAGCCCCTTTCGGTCAGTTCCGCGTACGGGACAGTCGTCTGGGGGATATTGTTTACAGTGCACCGGTCTACGTGGCCGAGCCGCGGATGGGATGGCCTGATCAGTTTCCCTACGGGGCCGAGGGTGCCCGTTATTCGGATTTCCGATACTCCGATACCGTTTCCGGGCGCACGCCGGTGGTCTACGTGGGCGCCAATGACGGTATGCTCCATGCGTTCGAGGCTACCCGGGATGCGACCGGAGGCGATGAGTTGTTCGCCTACGTTCCGGATCTGGTATTCAGCGACAGCTCTGGAAAAGGCCTCAATTACCTCACCGACCCGGGTTACCTGCACCGTTATTACGTCGATCTCACGCCGACGGTTGTTGATGCCTACATCGATGTTGACGATGGTACGGGGGATGACTGGCGGAGTCTGCTAATAGGTGGTTTACGTGCTGGCGGCCGTGGTCTGTTTGCACTCGATATCACTTCGCCGGACAGTATAGGTGAGACAGACGCAGACGATCTCGCACTCTGGGAGTTTGTGAACGACGATCTTGGCTATATGATTGAGCCGATCAACGTCATCCTGACGGATATTGGCTCGGGCTATGAGTGGGTTGCCGTGTTCGGTAACGGACTGGATGCACCCAGTGGTCGAACCGGGCTGTTCATTCTTCGGCTGGAAGGCGGACTGGACGGAACCTGGACTGAGAACAGTGATTACTGGTTTATCGAGGTAGACAGTGGTCCTGCCGGTGGCATGAATTCAGATGTCCGGCTGATCGACCTGGATGCGGACAATCTGGTGGACCGGATTTATACCAGTGACCTTGACGGACGCATCTGGGCCTTTGCGTATGATGCGAACAATGATGAATGGGGCAGTGCATACGGTGGCAATAGTGGTGCTACCCCATTGTTCACCGCCCCGGCTGGTCAACCGATCACCTCGGCACCAATGGTCGTGCGCAATCCCTATAAAGAGACCAGCAATCAAACAGAGCCGAACCTGCTGGTGCTGTTTGGTACCGGGCAGTACCTGAACCAGGGAGATGTCGTAAACACGACGCCCACCCAGTCTTTTTATGGCATCTGGGATTCCGGGGAGTCAGGGCTCGATAGAGACGGAGGGTTATTACTGGAACGTGATATCACAGAGTCAACCACTGAAGATGGTGTGATTCGTAATCTCAGTAATGACGAGATCACCTGGGAGAGTAAAAGCAAACCCTACATGGGCTGGTACATTGATTTCGACACCCTTTCCGGGGAGCGGGTGATCATGGTGCCACAGGTGCGCGGCAATACGATTCTGTTCAATACCACAATTCCGCCCACCAACGAGTGCTCATCCAACGGGGGCAGTTTCCGGATGTTTGTGGACCTCGACGGAACGGATCCGGACCAACAGGTATTCGATACCAATGGCGATGGCCAGGTAACGAACGCTGACACGCTGGTGTCCGGCTTCTATTTCACCGGAGGGGTGCTTTCCATGTCCAGGATACTGGGCAGCGTAATGTTCGATAACACCGCCGGCGGCGTTGGCGAGCTTCAGGACTTTACCAATGAGAACGTCGTGGAGTTTGGAGACAAGACTCTGCGCGGGCGTCTGGGGTGGAGAGAATTGATTTCAGATTGATAGCACGTGGATCAAAAAAAGGGATAGCGGTTCACCGGCTATCCCTTTTTTGTTATGGCGACTATTCCATCCCCAACTTCTTCAATCGATACCGCAACGCCCGGAAGCTGATCCCCAGCCGCTTGGCTGCTGCTGTCTTGTTCCAGCGGGTGGCTTCCAGTGCCTTTTCGATGGCCTGCTTTTCGATCGTTTCGAGGTAACCCTCGAGGTCTATTTCACCATCGGGCACATCTGCCTGTTCGGCATAGCGGGTGATTTCACGGGTTGCAGCGCCACCCAGTCCGGGGGGTGTGGGGGCATTGCCCAAATGAAGGTCGGAGGCGCCAATCTGATCGTTGTCGCACAGGGTAAATGCCCGCTCCAGAATATTTTCCAGCTCACGGACGTTACCGGGAAACTCATATTCCTGGAGGCGTTCGATGGCATCAGGCGTGAGGGTTGCGGGCTCGCACTCATATTCACGGGCAATGCGTTCCAGGATATGGTTGGCGAGCAGGGCAATATCATCGGGCCGTTCCCTCAGCGGTGGTACGGCCAGCTCAATGACGTTGATACGGTAAAACAGATCCTGACGAAAGGTACCTTCCTGTACCAGTTCCGGCAGGTTCTTATGGGTAGCGCTGAGCACCCGGATGTCCACGGGCACTTCTTTGGTGTCCCCCACCGGCCGTACCGCCTTTTCCTGGATGGCCCTGAGCAGTTTGACTTGCATGGCAATGGGAAGGTCCGCCACCTCGTCAAGGAACAGGGTGCCGCCATCGGCGGTGCGAAACAGGCCATCCTTGTTGTCGACCGCGCCGGTAAAACTGCCTTTCTTGTGACCGAAGAACTCGCTTTCCATCAGTTCGGAAGGAATGGCGCCACAGTTCACGGCGATAAAGGGGCCGTCCCGGCGCGGGCCCTGCAGATGAATCATCCGGGCAACCAGTTCCTTACCGCTGCCGGATTCGCCGCTGATAAAGACGGGCGCCTGGCTTCTGGCCAGCTTGCGGACCTGATTTCGCAACCTTTTGATTTCAGAGGAATTGCCCAGGAGCAGTCCGGGTTCATCCGCTGCTATCTCCAGTTCCGGCTTGGGTTCGGAGAGTTTGAGGGCGCTGTTGACCAACTCCCGCAGGCGCGGCAGTTCCACTGGCTTGGAGACAAAGTCGAAGGCGCCGGCTTTCAGGGATTCAATGGCCGTGTCCATGTTGCCGTAGGCGGTGATCACGGCGACTGGGGTACAGGGGGTATGCTGTTGGATCCAGTGCACCAGGTCGATGCCATTGCCGTCCGGCAAGTTCATATCAGTCAGGCACAGGTGGGGACGGTATTCTTCCAGCAGTTTTTTGGCGCTGGTAATGTCCGGCGCGGTCAGGGTGTTGATGCCCATGCGGGTCAGGGTGATTTCCAGAAGATCCCGGATGTCCGGTTCGTCATCTACAATCAGCGCGGTGTGAGTGGTCATTGTCTGGTTTTGGTTCCCTATCGTTATGCTTTCGTCCACCGTCGTTAAATCATTCGCCCGGGGTGGGCAAAGGTTATGCGAAAACAGCAGCCGGGTTCATCGTCTTCCACCAGGGAAAGGTGGGCCTGGTTAGCCTCGCACAGTTCCCGGGCCAGATAAAGTCCGAGGCCGGTGCCGCTTTTGTCGGTTGTGAAAAACGGCTCAAAAATCGATGACCTTTGCTCCGGAGGTATACCAGGGCCTATATCGCGTACATCCAGATAAGCTCGTTCGCCGTCCGCTGTCGGACCAGCGTGTAGTTCGATCGTCCGGTTACCGGTTTGTTGCTCACTATAACGCAACCCATTATCACAGAGGTTGACCAGTACCTGTTCAATCTGACTTTTATCAAATCTGGCTGGAGGAATGGTGGTATCCAGGTTGAGCCGGATCTCGGTCGATGGCTGGAGTTCGTTGTCCTGTGTCTGCAGGTATTCGTCTCTGAACTCACGCAGCCATAAGGCCACATCCAGCAGTTCGCTGCTGGCAACGCGGCGGCGAGACAGGTCCAGCACGTTCTCGATGATGCCGTTGACCCGTCTGGAATGGCGCCGGATGATGTCGAGCATCTGTTGATCGCTCTTGTCCAGGTTGTGTGACTCTTCCATCAGTTGCGCCGCGTGGCTGATGGCGCCCAACGGATTGCGGATTTCATGGGCGATGCCGGCGGTTAACCGGCCGAGAGAGGCCAACTTCATTTGTTGTGCCTGCTGGGTGACTTTGCTCATGTCATCGATAAAAACGAGGATATGATCACCCCTCTCCTGGTCCAACTGGGTGAAATTGACCTGCAGCAGCGGCGAGGTCGGTGATGCCTGGAAAGGTTCTGTCTTGCGGGCGGGATCTTTTAGCCAGTCTTCCAGGCCGAGACGAAGTTGCTGGGGCAGGTGGCGACCCCGGTTGTCATCGTCAGACTGTTCGGTCCGGGCACCGAACAGCAGTTCCTCTGCCGCTGCGTTCGCCAGGCGAATCTGACCAAAGCGATCGAGGACCAATATCCCGGTGCGCATGCGCTGGATGATCTGGCGGTTGATCTGTTCCAGTTCCGCAATGCTACGGGCCCTGGACGTAGCCAGGGCTTCACTGCGCACCATGCGTCTGGAAATGTTCTGGAGAATGAACGCGGCGGCAAAGTAGAGAATGCCCAGGGAGCCGGCTCGTACAATGTCGTCCCCGGATTCGTCCCATGCCAGCACTGCCCAGCTGGAAATGCCCAGCGAGCAGATAGCGGCCAGGGCGGCGTAAAAGGTACCCATTCGACTGGGGGTCAGGATGTTGCCGGCCGCAACGGACACGATGACCAGATTCGCAAGGCCGTTGGTGATGCCGGTACTGGTCAGCAGCAGGCCGTGCATGATGAGAATATCGAGCAGTACTGATAGCGTTATATGTCGCTGATTGGGCTGCATGCCCGCCAACATGATCAGGGCAATAAAACCATTCAGCGCAAGGTAGCTGACAACACCGGCCTGGTAGTAATCAAGCATCCGGAAACGGGTGTCGAAGTTCACCGGATCCACAAACAGCAAAGCCACCAACATCAGGCTGATGACCACGCGATAATGATTGTAGATGCGGAACAGCTTGACCCGCTGAGTGACTGGGGGGCTGTCTGGCCAGCTTTGGTTGGGCCTGGTTGCCGTATTTACCATAATTGGTTGGGGTTCCCGGGAGAATTCCTTTGCCTTGAGGGGGTATAATAGCCTTTTAACGGCAACAAGTTACAGGAGCTGTCTTTATGTCCGTCTCACAGCAACCGTCCTCTGCTGGCACGGCAACACGAAAACTGTGTGTGGTTATGGCGCAACTGGATTTCCTGGTGGGGGATATTCCGGGCAACACCCGGGCTGTGATTGAGGCGACGCAGAAAGCGCACGATGAACACCACGCCGACATTGTGGTGTTTCCGGAGTTGTGTCTGACGGGGTATCCGCCGGAAGATCTGTTGTTGCGGCCAAGCCTGGAGCTGCGCGTCAGCGAGGCGCTCGAAACGCTGTGTGGGGCAAATCTGGAACCCGCCATCGTTATCGGGGCTCCTGTCCGACAGGGTGGTCTGCTACACAACTCGGCGGTGGTTATTGAAGGTGGCGAACTCTCCGGGCGTTATTTCAAGAAGTTCCCGCCGAATTACCAGGTGTTCGATGAAAAGCGTTACTTTGCCGAGGGCCGTGAGACGCTGGTGATGCCCATCCACGGTGTACAGGTAGGCATAACGGTTTGTGAGGATCTTTGGAGTGACGGTCCGGTGGAGGACGCGGCGGCTGCCGGCGCGCAATTGATCCTGAACCTCAACGCATCTCCCTACGATATCGACAAGCAGGCCTCCCGCAAGGCGCTGTTGGAGCGCAAGTCCCGGGAAAACCGGGTGAGCATCGTGTACGTGAACCTGGTTGGTGGTCAGGACGAGCTGATCTTCGATGGCGGCTCCATGGTATTCGATCATTCTGGCCGGTTGGATGTGGAAGCGCCGCAATTTGTTGAGGGCCTGTTCCCGGTAGAGTTTCTTTGCGAGCATCCGTGCCAGCCGGTATCCCAGCCGCTGCCCAAAGAACCCTCGCTGGAGGAGAACGTCTATAAAGCCCTGGTGCTTGGGGTGCGGGATTACGTCAACAAAAATGGCTTTAAATCTGTTGTTCTCGGGTTGTCCGGTGGCATTGATTCGGCAGTGACGCTCGCCGTGGCCGCAGATGCCTTGGGGCCTGAGCGCGTCAGGGCGGTGATGATGCCGTTTCGCTACACGTCAGGCATGAGCCTGGAAGACGCGGAAGCGGAAGCGGTTGCGCTCGGGGTGCAATACGATGTGTTTTCTATCGAGCCCATGTACGATGCTTTCATGGCAACTCTGGAGAAGCCGTTTGAAGGCACGACACCGGACACCACCGAAGAGAACCTTCAGGCGCGGTTGCGGGGGGTATTACTGATGTCCCTGTCCAACAAGTTCGGATCCCTGGTGCTGACCACCGGTAACAAGAGTGAGATGGCCGTTGGTTATTCCACCCTGTACGGCGATATGGCCGGTGGTTTCGATGTGTTGAAAGATGTGCCCAAGACTCTGGTGTTCCGTCTCGCCAGGTATCGCAACACGCTGTCGTCGGTCATTCCGGAGCGTGTCATTACACGTCCGCCATCGGCTGAACTGGCGCCGGACCAGAAGGATGAGGACAGCCTGCCGGGCTACGACGTGCTGGATCAGATACTGAATCTGTATGTTGAACGGGATTTCAGCGCGGATGCGATTGTGGCCGAGGGATTTGACCGTACCGATGTGGAGCGGGTTATCCGCTTGGTGGATATCAACGAATACAAGCGGCGCCAGGCGCCTATAGGCGTGCGTATTACCGAGCGCGGCTTCGGTAAGGATCGTCGCTATCCGATTACCAATGGATGGCGCATCGGGAAATAGGGGCGAGAGCCCCGTTTCCCTGCGGGGGTTATTCGTCGCCCATCAGGCCGAAGGTGACCACGCTTGAAAGGGAGCGGTTCTCCCGTTTCAGCAAATCAGGTGCAAACTCGCCGTTGTCATCGAAGGCATTGCTGTTCGGGTAGTTCTCCGACAGAAGGGCAATGGCATCGTCAGCGGCCTTATCGAGTTCCATAAAGCGGAACGTTTCCGCCAGGATCACCAGGGCTTCCTCCACCGACGGTGACGTAGAGAAGTTTTCGACCACGTAGCGGGCTCGGTTGTTGGCGGCGATATAGGCTTCCCGCTTGATGTAGTAGCGCGCGGCATGAATTTCCAGCTCGGCCATGCGGTTACGGATGGCAATCATGCGCTGTCTCGCGTCGGGAGCGTATTCGCTGTCGGGGTAGCGGTTGAGCAGGTTGGAAAAATCCCGGAAGGCCTGGCGTTGTTCGCCCGGATCGCGGGCCGCCACGTCAATCGGGAAATAGCGTGCGGCGAGCCCAATGTCCAGGTTATAGGATGCCAGCCCCCTCATGTACAGCGCATAATCCGTGTGTTCGCTTTGCGGGTTAAGCCGCAGGAAACGGTCAGCGGCTGCCCGCGCACCTTCAAGATCCAGGTTCTGATAGCGGGCATAGATCAGGTCCATCTGGGCCTGCTCGGCATAGCGACCGAACGGGTAGTAGGTTTCCAGGTAATCGAGATTCTGTTCCGCCTCGTTGAAATTGCCGGAGTTCATGGCCTCGCGGGCATTTTCATAATAGGTTTCTTCCGGTAGCACTTCTTCCTGTTTGTTGGAAGCACAGGCACTGATCAACAGCGCTGTGGTGGTCAGTAGCAATAATCGAACAACTGATCTCATGCCGGAATCCCGTATAATGACTAAAAGCGAATGATCGGCCATTGTAACGGGGAACCTGTGCCTTGTGCAGTGGCTGGCCAACCTGATTGAGAATTTCTGACTGAAACGTAACACAACACCATCGGCCCCGGGGGCTTAATGTCTGCTGAAAACCGTATTACCGCTGCTTTTTCCGTTCCACCGGAGTTGAGTGACCGCCGCCTGGATCAGGCCGCGGCAGAGTTGATGCCGGAGCATTCCCGCTCCCGTCTGCAGGGCTGGATCAAAAGCGGTGCCTTGACTGTGAACGGTGAAAATCGCAAGCCAAGGGACAAGGTGATGCTCGATGACCGTCTGGAGCTGGATGCTGAACCGGAAGCGCAGGTGAGCTGGCAGGCGGAGCAGATCACCCTTGATGTGGTCTACGAAGACGAGCATTTGCTGGTCATCAACAAACCCGCCGGGCTGGTGGTGCACCCTGCTGCGGGCCATGCTGATGGCACCCTGGTCAACGCGTTGCTTAATTACGCTCCGGAAGTGGAGAACCTCCCCAGAGCAGGCATCGTCCACCGTCTCGACAAGGACACCTCCGGCATCATGGTGGTCGCTCGCAGCCTGATTGCCCACACCTCCCTGGTGGATCAGCTGCAGAGCCGAACCATGGGGCGTGAATACGAAGCCGTGGTGGTGGGCACGCTG
Organism: Marinobacter sp.; assembly: GCA_022014155.1. Taxonomy (GTDB): domain Bacteria; phylum Pseudomonadota; class Gammaproteobacteria; order Pseudomonadales; family Oleiphilaceae; genus Marinobacter. The sequence goes on from JAKLLS010000054.1 coordinate 12,064, forward strand.
ACGGGCGGTGCCACAGTGGATGCCCCGATCGGCCGGCATCCCCGGGAGCGGAAAAAAATGGCGGTCGTGCCAACCGGTAAACCGGCGGTGACCCATTATCGGCTGGTGGAGCGATTTGCCGCCCATACCCATGTTCGTTGCAAACTGGAAAGCGGTCGGACTCACCAGATTCGTGTACACATGGCTCATGTGAAGCATCCGTTGATCGGTGATCCACTATACGGTGGCCGGCTACGCCTGCCCAAAGGCACCACGGAAGAATTGCGGGAGGTACTGGCGGCGTTTCAGCGCCAGGCGCTTCATGCGCGCCAGTTGACCCTGGAGCATCCGGAAACCGGTGAAATTCTCACTTGGGAAGTGCCTTTGCCCGAGGATATGGAGCATTTGCTGGCGGCGCTGCGTCAGCATGTGAAGGATCTGGAGAGCAATGAATTCTGATCGGTCTGTGATTACGCCCGACTGGCCGGCCCCGGCACGCGTGCGGGCGGTTTCCACCACCCGTCTGGGCGGGGTCAGTCCGGCGCCGTGGGATTCCATGAATCTTGGCAGTCACGTCGGTGATGACCCGCAGCATGTGCAGGAAAACCGGCGGTGCCTGGCCGACATGGCCGGGGTTGACCTGCGTAATGTGGGCTGGCTGGATCAGGTTCATGGCACCGGCGTGGTATCTCTGCCGGTCGCGGGGGTTCCGAAAGCCGACGCCAGCCATACCGGTCAGGGGGGGCACGCTTGTGTAATCATGACCGCTGACTGCCTGCCGGTGCTGCTCTGTGATGTTTCCGGTACCCGGGTGGGAGCGGCCCACGCTGGGTGGCGTGGTCTCTGTGATGGTGTCCTGGAGGCCTTGGTGAGCGACATGATGGGCAACCCGGCAGAGTTGATGGCCTGGCTTGGTCCGGCCATTGGGCCCTGGCAATTCGAAGTGGGGGCCGAGGTACGGGAGGCTTTCCTACTACATGATCCTTCCGCTGCCGACGCGTTCTCGGAGCATGGCGCGCGGGCAGGTCACTATATGGCGGATATCTACCTGCTTGCCCGGCAGCGTCTGGCCGCGTCCGGTGTGAGCCAGGTGTACGGTGGAGACCATTGCACCGTTTCGGAACCGGAAACATTCTTTTCCTACCGGCGCGACGGCCAGACGGGGCGCATGGCCAGCATGATCTGGCTATCTGATAACGCCTGACGCCCGTCAATTTTCTGACAGTTTCTGCATCTCCCTGCTTGAAGTCCACCCGGTTGCCCCTACATTTAATGTCAAAGCAATCGGGATGTCAGCGATACCGCTGAGGCATCCGGTCATCGAATTGGGGAAAGACACATTATGCGAATTGACAAACTCACCAGCCGGCTGCAAACCGCGCTCGCCGATGCGCAGTCCCTTGCCGTGGGCAAGGATCATAACTTTATTGAACCGGTGCACCTGATGCAGGCGTTGCTGGATCAGGATGCCAGCTCCATAAAACCGTTATTGAAGCAGGCCGGGGTTGAGCCCGGCCGTGTGCGTCAGGCCGTTGCTCGTGAGATCGAAAATCTACCGGAAGTTAAGGGCTCTGCGGGTGATGTATCCATGTCCAACGATATGGGGCGCCTGTTCAATATCGCGGACAAGCTGGCCCAGAAGCGTAAAGACCAGTTTATTTCCAGCGAGCTGATGTTGCTCGCCGCCCTGGAAGACCGAGGCACCCTCGGGCGGGTTTTGCGGGAGCAGGGCGTGGACAAGGCCGCGCTGGAAAAAGCCATCGATGAGGTTCGTGGCGGTGAGCCCGTCAATGATGCGGCCGCGGAGGAAAGCCGCCAGGCGCTGTCCAAGTACACCATTGATCTGACTGAACGGGCCGAGGCGGGCAAGCTGGACCCGGTAATCGGTCGTGATGACGAAATTCGACGCACAATCCAGGTGCTGCAGCGTCGTCGCAAGAACAATCCTGTGTTGATAGGCGAGCCCGGGGTGGGCAAAACCGCCATTGTTGAGGGATTGGCCCAGCGAATTGTGAACGGAGAGGTGCCTGAAGGTCTGAAGGACAAAAAGGTGCTGTCCCTGGATATGGGGTCGTTGATCGCCGGTGCCAAGTTCCGCGGTGAGTTCGAGGAGCGCCTGAAGGCGGTGTTGAATGAATTGGCCAAGCAGGAAGGCCAGATCATTCTGTTTATTGATGAAATTCACACCATGGTAGGTGCCGGCAAGGCGGAAGGTTCCATGGACGCAGGCAACATGCTCAAGCCGGCTCTGGCGCGGGGCGAGTTGCATTGTGTGGGCGCCACGACCCTGGACGAGTATCGTGAAAATATCGAGAAAGACGCCGCCCTTGAGCGCCGTTTCCAGAAAGTCCTGGTCAACGAGCCGAACGAAGAGGACACCATCGCCATCCTGCGTGGTCTGAAGGAACGTTACGAGGTTCACCACGGGGTTGAGGTGACGGACGGGGCGATCATTGCCGCCGCCAAACTCTCCCATCGCTACATCACCGATCGTCAGCTGCCGGACAAGGCCATTGATCTGGTTGATGAAGCGGCCAGCCAGATCCGCATGGAGATGGATTCCAAACCGGAGGCGCTGGATCGCCTTGAGCGTCGCCTGATTCAGCTCAAGATCGAGCGTGAAGCGTTAAAAAAGGAAACCGATGCCGCCTCGAAAAAACGGCTGGAGGAGCTGTCGGATGTGATTTCCGGCGTTGAGCGTGAGTACGCCGATCTGGAAGAGGTGTGGAACACTGAAAAGGCGGCACTGCATGGCTCCCAGAAGATCAAGAGCCAGTTGGAGCAGGCCAGGATCGACCTGGAAAATGCCCGTCGCGCCGGTGATCTTGGTCGGATGTCAGAGCTTCAGTACGGCAACATTCCGGAGCTGGAACGTCAGTTGGATATGGCCAGTCAGGCGGAAATGATGGAGATGAAGCTGCTCCGCAATCGGGTCACGGACGAGGAAATTGCCGAGGTTGTCTCCAAGTGGACCGGTATTCCGGTGTCCAAGATGCTGGAAGGTGAGCGTGACAAGCTGATGCGCATGGAAGAAGCACTCCATGGCCGGGTCATCGGTCAGGACGAAGCAGTGGAAGCGGTGTCAAATGCCGTGCGTCGTTCCCGCGCCGGCCTGGCCGATCCCCACCGGCCGAACGGCTCGTTCCTGTTCCTTGGGCCAACCGGTGTCGGTAAGACCGAGTTGTGCAAGGCGCTGGCGTCGTTCCTCTTCGATACCGAAGAGGCCATGGTGCGAATCGACATGTCGGAATTCATGGAGAAGCATTCCGTGGCACGACTTATCGGTGCACCTCCCGGCTATGTGGGATATGAGGAAGGCGGGTACCTGACCGAAGCGGTTCGCCGTCGTCCTTATTCAGTGCTGTTGCTGGATGAGGTGGAGAAGGCCCATCCGGATGTATTCAATATCCTGCTGCAGGTGCTGGAAGACGGTCGCCTGACGGATGGGCAGGGCCGGACGGTCGACTTCCGTAATACGGTGATCGTGATGACCTCCAACCTGGGATCGGACATCATTCAGCAGAAGGCTGGCGAGGAAAACTACGAGTCCATGAAAAATGCGGTGATGGAAGTCGTGGGCACGCACTTCCGGCCCGAGTTCATCAACCGTGTGGATGAGGTAGTGGTCTTCCACCCGCTGGCGGAAAGCCAGATTCAGGGTATTGCAAAAATCCAGATCGAGTCGCTGAGCAAGCGTCTGCGGGATCAGGAAATGAAGCTGGAGCTGGACGATGCTGCTATGGAGTTGCTGGCAGAGGTCGGCTACGACCCGGTTTATGGTGCACGACCGCTGAAGCGTGCCATCCAGCGCATGATTGAGAACCCACTGGCACAGCGCTTGTTACAGGGCGAATTTGTTCCCGGGGATACCATTCGCGGGACCGTGCAGGACCACAGGCTGGTATTCGATAAACTCTGAAAGCAGAAGGGGCGATCGGTTTGATCGCCCCTTTTTTGCCTGCATTTTTTCAGCGCTCTGCCTGAGCGTCTTCTCCCGCGCCACAATTCTCGTCCGCGATCTCCTGGAATTTCTGGCGCTGTTCGTCAATCTCTTCGGGGGACAGGTAGCGCTGTTCTCCTTCTTCCTCAACGCGAATCCGGCTGTTGCGGTCCAGAATCCTGAGATTACTGCGAGCGGTTTCGCAGTTGGCTTCCCGTTGTTTGCGGCGGGCTTCTTCAACGGCTGATTCTTCTCGTTTTTCAGCCTCGTCTGCCTGGCGTGCTTCCAGCTCTTCCAGTTGCTCCTGGGGGCTTTGCCCTTGCTGGCCACCCGAGGATGTGCCGCTACGTACATTGACCCGTTCGGCTTGCTGGCCTGTCGGTTGGCGGTCGCCAAAGTGGGTGACGCCTTGCTCGTCAGTCCATTTGTAAACGGATGCAGCTGAGGCAGCAAGGGGTGCGGCTACCAGAATGAAGGCCAGTGTCATGATTCTTTTATTCATTACTCTACTCGTCTCGCGTTAGCCGGTTCGGGCCAACCTCTGGTTGCCCAATGTTTTTGCTGTGCTTTTATCATGCCATTGGATGGCCGGATTTTCTCTAGCATGGTTCAAAAATCCGCATAAAGTATGGCAGACCTTTCGCCAGTATGGGCATAGAATCCGTACACTGCTATTGACAGGGAGTTTCCCGCTGTCAAAATTACCGATTGCCTGAAGACAGGGGTCAATACGGCAGGCAATCCCGAGCGAGTATCCCCCGTTAATCACCACACTGAACGCGCCGCGCATTGGTCGCGGGATGGTTGTTGCTTACGTGCAACCCGTTGATTGGCCGTTCTCCGCAACCCTCAGGAGGGCGGCTGGCCAGGAGACAACCTCTTACAGCTGGTGTGGCGGAGTATCCGGTTCAGCTTTCACAAGAAGCATGATGTCCGGACATCCAGGCAACCGGGACGTTTCCCGGCTCATTCACTCGTAGAAGAGGGTAGAACATCGTGGAGTTATTGTCTGGCGCCGATATGCTGATCCGGTCCCTTCAAGATGAAGGTATCGAATACATATACGGCTATCCGGGTGGTGCAGCCCTTCATATTTATGATGCGCTGTTCAGGCAGGACAAAGTCAAGCATATTCTGGTTCGGCACGAACAGGCCGCGGTCCATATGGCCGACGGTTATGCTCGCGCAACCGGAAAACCAGGTACCGTACTGGTGACCTCGGGTCCTGGAGCCACCAACACTATCACCGGCATTGCCACTGCGTTCATGGATTCCATCCCCATGGTGGTTCTGTGCGGTCAGGTTGCATCCACCCTGATAGGTGAGGATGCATTCCAGGAAACCGACATGATCGGCGTTTCCCGTCCCGTGGTGAAACACAACCTGAGCGTGCGTCACCCCGAGGAAATTCCCGAGGTGATTCGTAAGGCTTACTACATCGCATCGACCGGTCGCCCCGGTCCGGTGGTGGTCGATATCCCCAAGGATATGACCACACCGAACGAGCGCTATGAATACGTATTCCCGAAAAAGATCAAGCTGCGTTCCTACAACCCTGCGATCCGTGGCCACGCCGGCCAGATCAAGAAGGCTGTGGATATGCTGCTGGCGGCCAAGCGCCCGATAATTTACGCGGGTGGTGGCGTCATTCTTGGTAAGGCGTCGGGCCAGTTGACCGAGTTGGTGCGGATGCTGGGGTATCCCATCACCAATACCCTGATGGGCATCGGCTGCTATCCGGCCTCTGACAAGCAGCACCTTGGCTGGCTGGGTATGCACGGCACTTATGAGTCCAACATGGCCATGCACCACTCGGACCTGATCCTGTGTGTGGGTGCCCGGTTCGATGACCGCGTGACCAACGCTACGGAGAAATTCTGTCCGGGCGCTCGCATTGTTCACATCGATATTGATCCGGCGTCCATTTCCAAGACGATCGATGCGGACGTCCCCATTGTGGGGCCGGTCGATGCGGTGCTGAAGGAGATGATCACCCTGGTCAAGGAAAGCAAGGAAAAGCCGGATGCGGATGCCATTGCTTCCTGGTGGAAGCAGATTGACGAATGGCGCGCTTTCCATGGTATGCGATATGAAACCAGTCCGGATGTGATCAAGCCACAGGAAGTGATCGAAGCGTTGTGTCGGCTGACCAAGGGCGAGGCGTTTGTCACCTCTGACGTGGGGCAGCACCAGATGTTCGCGGCCCAGTACTACAAGTTTGACAAGCCCAACCGCTGGATCAACTCCGGTGGCCTCGGCACCATGGGCTTCGGTCTGCCGGCTGCCATGGGGGTGAAACTGACCCACCCGGACGACGAAGTACTCTGTATTACCGGTGAGGGCAGTATCCAGATGAATATCCAGGAGCTGTCCACCTGTAATCAGTACAACCTGCCGGTGAAAATCATCAACCTGAACAACCAGGCTCTGGGCATGGTCAAGCAATGGCAGGACATGAACTACGAGTCCCGCCACTCCCAGTCCTACATGGAGTCTCTGCCGGACTTCATCAAGCTGGCGGAAGCCTATGGCCATGTTGGGGTCCGGATCGACCGCAAAGAGGATTTGGAAACCAAGCTCAAGGAAGTGTTGGCCATGAAGGACAGGCTGGTGTTCGTGGATATCTACGTGGACCGGTTTGAACACGTGTACCCGATGCAGGTGGCCCGTGGTTCCATGAAAGACATGTGGCTCAGCAAGACGGAGAGGGTGTGATCATGCGTCGAATCATTTCTGTTTTGCTTGAGAACGAGCCGGGTGCATTGTCGCGGGTTGTGGGGTTGTTTTCCCAGCGCAACTACAACATCGAAACCCTGACGGTGGCCCCGACCGAGGATGAGACACTGTCTCGTCTGACCGTCACTACCACCGGGTCGGACAAGGTCATTGAGCAGATCACCAAACAGTTGAACAAGCTGATCGAGGTGGTGAAGCTGGTGGACCTGACCGAAGGTTCTCATATTGAGCGTGAGCTGATGTTGGTCAAGCTCAAAGCCACCGGGTCCCAGCGCGCTGAGATCAAACGCACCGTTGATATTTTCCGTGGTCAGATTGTCGATGTGACCAGCTCGGTTTACACGGTTCAGTTGGCGGGTGACAGCGATAAGCTGGACGGCTTCATTCAGGCGGTTGGCACGTCCGGTGTACTTGAAGTTGTCCGTACTGGTGTGTCCGGTATCGCTCGTGGCGAAAAGGTGTTGAGTCTCTGACCGACGCCCTATTTATTTTTAAATCATGGCCCCGGTAACGGGGTCGTTACAATACAGAGGTTATCCCATGCAGGTTTATTACGATAAGGATTGCGATCTTTCTCTCATCCAGGGCAAGAAAGTGGCCATCATCGGTTTCGGTTCACAGGGCCATGCCCACGCGTGCAACCTGAAAGAATCCGGCGTTGACGTCACCGTGGGTCTGCGTCCCGGTTCTTCCTCCGTCGCCAAGGCCGAAGCCTACGGCCTGAAGACCAGCGATGTACCTTCTGCTGTTGCCGCCGCTGACGTGGTAATGGTTCTGACCCCGGACGAGTTCCAGGCTCAGCTGTACGCGGCTGAAATCGAGCCGAACCTGAAGCAGGGTGCCACTCTGGCGTTTGCCCACGGTTTTGCGATCCACTACAACCAGATCGTTCCGCGTAAGGATCTGGATGTCATCATGGTCGCGCCGAAAGCGCCGGGCCACACCGTTCGCACTGAATTCACCAAAGGCGGCGGTATTCCTGATCTGATCGCGATCTTCCAGGACGCCTCTGGTAATGCCAAGAACCTGGCCCTGTCCTACGCCAGTGGCATCGGCGGCGGTCGCACCGGCATCATCGAAACCACCTTCAAGGACGAAACTGAAACCGATCTGTTCGGTGAGCAGGCGGTTCTGTGTGGTGGTGCTGTTGAGCTGGTCAAGGCTGGTTTCGAAACCCTGACCGAAGCCGGTTATGCTCCGGAAATGGCCTACTTTGAGTGTCTGCATGAGCTCAAGCTGATTGTTGATCTGATGTACGAAGGCGGTATCGCCAACATGAACTACTCCATCTCCAACAACGCGGAGTATGGTGAGTACGTGACTGGACCGGAAGTAATCAACGAGCAGTCCCGTGAAGCCATGCGCAACGCACTGAAGCGCATTCAGAGTGGTGAGTACGCGAAGATGTTTATCTCCGAAGGAGCCCTGAACTACCCGTCCATGACGGCGCGTCGTCGCCAGAATGCAGCTCACGATATTGAAACCGTGGGTGAACAGCTTCGTGGCATGATGCCGTGGATCTCCGCGAACAAGATCGTGGACAAGGACAAGAACTAAGTCGGATTTGCGGCATGTTCTGAAAGCGCGGCCCGGGTGGCCGCGTTTTTCGTATATACTCCGCACAAATGCCCTCCGGAGTGAACGGAATGACTGAAGACAGAAAAATCCCGGAATCGAAAGAAACCGAAAAGGCTGATAAACCCTCCGATACCTCCTCCATGGGCGAGTTCGAGCCTGGTGAGGTTGTGGAGGAAGAGCTTGTGGAGGGGGCACCGGTGAGGCGCAAGGGCATTTATCTTTTGCCGAATGCGCTGACCACTGCATCCCTGTTTTCCGGTTTCTACGCGATTGTGTCTGCTGCTAACGGTATGTTCGACAACGCCGCGATTGCGGTGTTCGTCTCGATGATACTGGATGGTCTGGACGGCCGGGTGGCGAGAATGACCAATACCCAAAGCAAGTTTGGTGAGGAATACGACAGCCTGGCAGATATGGTGGCCTTTGGTGTGGCTCCGGGAATGGTGGCCTTCTTCTGGTCGCTTAATGAGTTGGGGCAAGTTGGTTGGGCGATCACCTTTATTTACGTGGCCGGGGCCGCTCTGCGGTTGGCGCGCTTCAATACCCAGATTGGCTCGGTGGACAAAAAGTTCTTTGTCGGACTGGCGAGTCCGGCGGCTGCGGCGTGTGTCGCGGGGATGGTGTGGTGTTTCCACGATGTGGACCCTGCAACCTGGCTGACGTTCATGACAATCGTCGTAGTAGGTGGCAGCGGTGTATTGATGGTCAGCAATATTCTGTATCGCAGTTTCAAGGACCTGGACCTGCGAGGCCGGGTACCTTTTGCGGCGATACTGTTGGTGGTGCTGATCTTTGTCGTGGTCGCTCTGGATCCCGCTACGGTTCTTTTCACCGGATTCCTTATCTATGGGTTGTCCGGTCCCTTCATGGCGCTGACGCGCAAAGCCCGCCGTAACTCTGCTTCCTGACTACGCACTTCCCGGCCCGCATGAGCGGGCCGGGAATTTTTGCTGCATTCCCCGGTCAATCTTGAAGGCTATCTGTTCCCAGGTGTGTTTCCCTGTGCCGGTTGAAGGGGAGAGATGTTGGTTTTATGATCAGGTTGTGCGTATTCTGAGCGGGCCGATAGGGGGAAACCGAAATATCTTCGAAATAGTTTAAAAAGCTCGTTGACACCTCGCCTGAGCTCTGTAGAATGCGCATCTCTTTCGAGGGGTAAGCC
>JAKLLS010000055.1 GCA_022014155.1 Marinobacter sp.
ACAAACAGGGTTTGCAAGGGAGCGCGTGACTATGGGCGCCGTGGCAATTGAGCCGGCCGTTAAAACCGCCGGGTTGAACAAGCAGAAGGTCAAGGACGGATTGGCGAGTGCCGTTCGTGTGTCGCAGCAGGTGTTTGAGTCGCTGCAGCAGAAGCAGGTGTTGATATCCGTTGCATTGGTCGGGCTATTGGTTGTGTCGTCCATTGGCGTGGTAGTGAGCGCTCACGAGAATCGGGAATTGTTCAATACCTTGTCGCAACTTCAGGGTGAGCGGGACCAGTATCAACGCGAATGGAGTCAGCTGCTGCTGGAGCAAAGTGCGTTGAGCGCCCACAGTCGGGTTGAAAGTCTCGCCGCGCAGCGCTTCGGCATGGTTGTGCCTGGCAAAGAGGATATTGTGCTGGTGCCGCTGATGGCGCCGGTAGCAGGCCTTTGAATACTGATAACAACTAACTCAGGGTGACTGTTTTGTCCGATCAGGGAAAGAACTCAACGTGGGGGCAGCGACTGGCTGCCGGGCTGAAAGCCTGGCGCTACGGCTCCGTACTGGGTGTTTTCCTGCTGGTGGTTGGGGTGATTGGGTGGCGCCTGGTCGACCTGCACATTGTTGATAATGAGTTCCTGCGGAAGCAGGGTGATGTGCGGACCATTCGTGTCGAATCCATAGACGCCCACCGGGGTGTCATTACTGACCGTCACGGGGAATCCCTGGCCGTCAGCACGCCGGTGCAGACGGTGTGGGCCAATCCCTCGGAACTCGATCCGGAAGAGCCCAAATTATCGCATCTGGCGCGTTTACTCGATATCAGTGAGGCGCGTCTGAGGCAGCGGCTGGTGACCTACGAGGGTCGTGAGTTCATGTACCTGCGTCGCAAGATCCAGCCGGGACTGGCGGAGCGTGCGTTGGCTTTGGAAATTCCGGGAATCTACAGCCGCCAGGAGTACCGTCGGTATTATCCGGCAGGTGAGGTCACCTCCCACGTGGTCGGGTTTGCGAACATTGATGAAAATGGCCAGGAAGGGATTGAACTGGCTTATAACCAGTGGCTCAGCGGTGAAAGTGGCCGTAAGCGGGTGCTCAAGGACAATCGAGGTCGGGTGATCAAGGACCTGACGCTGATCCGTGATGCCCGCCCTGGTCGCGATCTGGCGCTGAGTATCGACTTGCGACTGCAATATCTGGCATACCGTGAGCTCAAGGCGGTCGTGGAGGCCCACAGCGCCCGGGGTGGAACCCTGGTCATGTTGGATGTCGATACCGGCGAAGTATTGGCGATGGTGAATCAAGGGTCATACAACCCCAATGATCGCAGTCAGCTAAGCGCGGACCGGCTGCGAAACAGAGCCATTACGGACTTGTTTGAGCCGGGATCGACCATGAAACCGGTCGCCATGGCAGCGGCCCTGGAATCGGGAAAATACAATCTCAACAGCACCATTGATACAGCGCCGGGTTACCGGCGCTTTGGTCGTTTTACCATTCGTGACAGTCACAACTACGGCGTCCTTGGGGTCACCGGTATCATTGCCAAGTCCAGCAATGTGGGGATGAGCAAGATTGCGACAGAGTTGGGCGGTGACGTCATCCGGAATCTGTACTCCCGCCTCGGTATCGGGCAACCCACGGGAATTGGCTTCCCCGGTGAGGCGGTGGGCGTATTACCGGCGCCGCCCAAATGGCGACCTGTTGAAGAGGCGACACTGTCTTATGGCTACGGCATGAGTGTGAATGCCCTGCAACTGGCCCAGGCCTACATGGTGATAGCCAATGGCGGTATTCGTTACCCCTTGAGTTTGATGAAGCGGGATGAGCGACCGGTCGGGGAACGTGTGCTTTCCGAAAAGGTCTCATTTCAAGTGCGGGAAATGCTGCGCGAGGTGGTCGAGAACGGTACCGGTAAACGTGCGCAGCCGGGATTCTATTCTGCCGGCGGCAAGACCGGCACCGTACATCTGGTGGGTAAGGGCGGTTACGAAGACAGTCAATACAAGGCCATTTTTGCCGGAATGGCGCCCATTGATCATCCGAGAATCGTAACAGTGGTGGCGGTGGATGCACCTCAATCTGGAGAATACTACGGCGGCGAAGTGGCGGCGCCGGTATTTGCCAGGGTTATGAGTGATGCATTGCGGCTGCTGAATGTGAAACCGGAACTGGAAGTCGGTGAAGTGCCAGCAGGGCCGAAAACACCCGGGGAGCGGGGGTAGGGTTATGTGTATCACGTCACTCAGCACATTGTTACAGGGTATAGCGCCAGTACCGTCCGTCTTTGACGTGACGATACACGGTTTGCAGACGGACAGCCGGCAGGTGACGTCGGGGGATGCGTTCATCGCCCTGGCGGGCAGTCGAACGACCGCGGACCACTATGTGGATCAGGCGGTGGCCGCCGGTGCTACCGTCATTATCCTTGAGGCCGATGAGCCCGGGGAGTGTCGTGAACATCGTGGCGCACTGATTGTGCCGGTTGTGGGGCTGCGAAGTAAGTTGGGAAAGATCGCTGATCGATTTTTCGAGCATCCCTCACAGCGCTTGCGCCTGATCGGTGTGACTGGAACCAATGGTAAAACCTCGGTCAGTCACTATATCGCACAGCTACTGCAGCAGACCGGAACCCCATGTGGGTTGTTGGGTACCCTGGGCTATGGCATGCCAGGGGCGCTGCAGGTGGCTTCCCACACCACGCCGGATGTGGTTCAGGTCAATCGCGTTCTGTCACGGATATTGAAACAGGGTGGTCGCGCAGCGGCGATGGAAGTGTCTTCACACGCGCTGGATCAGGGCAGGATTGATCGCCTCACCATGACGGGTGCGGTGTTTACCAACCTGACCCGGGACCACCTCGATTACCACGGTTCCATGGAAGCCTATGGTGCGGCCAAGGCGAAGCTTTTTGAGCGCGAGGAACTGCATTACGCGGTTGTGAATTTCGATGATCCGTTCGGGCGTCAGTTGTATGAGCAGCTTGAGGGCAAATGCGATCGGGTACGCTATAGCCTCCACGAGGCCCAGACTGAACTGTGGCTGACGGGATTCGAACCGACCCTTCACGGCTTTACAGCGTCCGTGGATGGCGAGTGGGGTGCGTTCGACGTCAATGTGCCGCTGATGGGGAGCTTCAATGCCAGCAACGTAATGGCATCCATGGCTGCTGTATTGAGTCTGGGCGTGCCGGTTGAGCGGGTGCAGAGAGCTGTCGAGACTTTACAGCCGCCGCCTGGCCGTCTGGAACCGTTCACTGGTGCCAATGGCGTAAGGGTCGTGGTGGATTATGCTCACACGCCGGATGCACTGGCGAATGCTTTAGCAGCGCTGAAACCCCATGTCACGGGGCGGCTGTTTTGTGTGTTCGGTTGCGGTGGTGATCGTGATAGTGGCAAGCGCCCGGAAATGGCCGTGGAGGCAGAAAAAGCGGCCGATGTCGTTGTTGTCACTGACGATAACCCCCGGGGCGAGCACCCTGACGCGATCGCCAGGGATATTTGCAGGGGATTTGCGAATCCGGATCAGGTCGCGGTTATTCATGACCGTGCCGAGGCGATTGCCCGCACCGTGCGGCAGGCGGGCGAAGGTGACATCGTGCTGATCGCTGGCAAGGGCCATGAGACCTATCAGGAAACGGCCGGCCAGCGTGTGCACTTCAGTGATGCAGAGCAGGTTCAGCACATCCTGCAGCTCAATGGCGGTGTGGCATGATACGCGCCTTCTCGCTGGCTGATGCTATCGCATTGACCGGGGGGCAGTGTCGCCTCGGAAATGCAGCCCAGCGAACTTTCTCGGGTGTGTCTACCGATACCCGCAAGATTGGTCGCGGGGATTTGTTTGTGGCATTGCGGGGCGACAACTTTGATGGACACCGGTTCCTGGCGAAGGCCAGGGATTCGGGGGCCGTTGGTGCCATTGTGGATACCGAAGACACGTCTGTGGAGCTTCCCCAGATTGTGGTCAGCAACACTGTTGATGCACTGGCACGGCTTGCGGCAGGCAACCGGGATGAATGCTCGGCCCGTTTCGTGGCTATTACCGGTAGCAGTGGTAAAACCACGGTCCGCGAGATGGTTGCTTCCATTCTGACGCAGATGGGCTCCACGCTTTCGACGGAAGGCAACCTGAACAATCACATTGGTGTTCCGCTGACCCTGTTCCGACTGGAAAAGGGCCACCGATTTGCCGCTATTGAGCTGGGGGCCAGCGGTCTGGGAGAAATCGCCCATACCGTCGCAATTACACGGCCGGACGTGGCCATCCTGACCAATGCAGGCCAGGCGCACCTGGAGGGGTTTGGCAGTTACGAGAACATCGTCCAGGCCAAAGGGGAGATTATTGATGGCGTTGGCGCCAACGGGCTCGTTGTCCTTAATCGTGACGATCCTGCTTATGACGTCTGGCGGCAGCGGGCTGGCGAGCGGAAGGTGACTGCCATCAGTGGTAAGGCCGGCGGCCCGGCAGATTATTATCCCACGGCAGTCAGTGTTGATATCCATGGACAAAGTTTCATCGCACACGGTCCTGATGACTGGCAGTGTAGCGTCCAACTGGCGTTGAGCGGTGAACACAACATCACTAACGCGCTTCTGGCTATTGCCGCTACCCGTGAGCTCGGGGCGACAGCTGAGGCCATTCAGCAAGGCTTGCAGGCCCTGACCGCCGTTAAAGGTCGATTGCAGATGATTGAGCTGTCTGCGGAGCTGGTGCTGATTGATGACAGCTACAACGCTAACCCGTCTTCCATGAAGGCAGCCATTGGCGTGCTCGCGGCAAGACCCGGGATCCGGGCGGCAGTACTTGGCGCTATGGCAGAACTGGGGCTCGATAGCCGGGCATTGCATCGTGAAGTGGGCGTTTGTGCCCGTGAGCAGGGAATAGAGCGCCTGTTGGTCGTTGGGCCGGGGTGTGAAGGTTATATCGAAGGTTTTGGGGAGTCGACCGAGGTTTGTGCTTCCCACGATGATGCCGTGGACCGTCTGTTAGCCGGCCCGCAGTTTCCGATGACCATTCTGGTCAAGGGTTCTCGCAGTTCCGCCATGGATCGCGTGGTGGAGGGAATGAAAGAAAAGGTGAATAACTCATGCTGCTCTGGTTGACAGAGATTCTATCACAACATTTTACGGCCCTGACGGTGTTTCAGTACCTGACATTGCGTGGGATTCTGGGCACGTTGACTGCGCTGGCAATCTCACTGCTTATTGGTCCGGTGATGATTCGCAAGCTAAGCCAGTACCAGATTGGTCAATCGGTACGTGACGATGGTCCGCAGACTCACTTGAGCAAGGCCGGTACGCCAACCATGGGGGGCGCACTGATCCTGGTTGCCATTGGTGTCAGTACGTTGCTGTGGGCGGATCTCGGCAATCGCTATGTGTGGGTGACAATTCTGGTAACCCTGCTGTTTGGTGCGATTGGCTGGGTGGATGACTATCGCAAGGTTGTTGAGCGTAATCCGCGGGGACTTCCTGCCCGCTGGAAATATTTCTGGCAATCCCTGATCGGTGCGGCAGCTGCGATGGTGCTGTTCTTCAGTTCTTCACTTCCGCAGGAAACGTCGCTGTATGTGCCGTTCTTCAAGAACGTATCGCTGACCCTTGGGCCGGTGATTTTCATTTTACTGACGTATTTCGTGATTGTAGGGAGCAGCAATGCGGTCAACCTGACCGATGGGTTGGACGGGCTGGCGATTATGCCAACCGTGATGGTGGCCGGGGCGCTCGGTTTGTTTGCCTACCTGTCTGGTCATGCCCAGTTTGCCGATTACCTGCTCATTCCTCACCTGCCGGGTACCGGTGAGTTGATTGTGTTCTGTGGCGCCCTGGTTGGTGCCGGCCTCGGCTTTCTCTGGTTCAACACCTATCCGGCTCAAGTATTCATGGGGGATGTGGGTGCACTGGCACTGGGCGCAGCCTTGGGCGTTGTGGCTGTGATCGTCCGTCAGGAGATTGTCCTGTTTATCATGGGAGGTGTGTTCGTCATGGAAACCATCTCGGTCATCCTGCAAGTGGCGTCATACAGATTAACCGGGCGGAGAATCTTCCGCATGGCACCGTTGCACCACCATTTCGAATTGAAGGGCTGGCCTGAGCCGCGAGTCATCGTGCGGTTCTGGGTGGTTACCGTGGTTTTGGTTCTGATTGGCCTTGCCAGTCTGAAATTGCGATAGGGGAATGGCGTCTCTATGAGTGTCATCGTGTCAGATCGTCGCACACTGGTCGTGGGGCTCGGTAAAACCGGGCTTTCCTGCGTGCGCTATCTGTGCGCCCAGGGACGGGAGATCGCCGTGGCTGACAGCCGGGAAAACCCGCCGGGGCTGGATGAGCTCAAATCCGGCTGGCCGGATGTTCCGGTGCATACCGGGCCGTTCGACAGCGAGCTTTTTGCCACCTTCAACGAGCTTATCGTCAGCCCGGGTGTCAGTGTTGAAACACCCGCCATTCGCGCTGCGGTAGCCAAAGGTGTGCAGGTGCGAGGGGATATCGACCTGTTCGCGCAAGCAGCAGATGCCCCCATTGTTGCGATTACCGGATCCAACGGTAAAACCACCGTGACCACACTGGTGGGCGACATGGCCCGGGCCGCAGGCCGCAGAGTCGAAGTCGGTGGCAACATTGGTACACCGGCTCTGGATCTGCTGGGGCGGGACGCCGATTTGTATGTCCTGGAGTTGTCCAGTTTCCAACTGGAAACGACCGAAGAGTTGAATGCCCTGGCGGCTACGGTGCTGAATGTCAGCGACGACCATATGGACCGATATCCGTCCAAGATGGAGTATTTTCAGGCCAAACAGCGGATCTTCCGGGGCTGCAAGAACGCGATTGTGAATCTGGACGATGCCCTGAGTACGCCTATGGCAAGGGATACCCTGAAGTTCCTGTGCTTTGGTTTTCACCGCGTGAACCCGGACACCTTCAGTACCCGCGAGGATGACCAGGGCACCTGGATTACCTTCGGCTTTGACAATCTGCTGTTGGCCGAAGAGCTCAAGCTTCTCGGCCGCCACAATATCAGTAACGTCATGGCTGCTCTGGCGCTGGGGCAGGCCGCAGAATTGCCCATGGACACCATGCTGTCGGTTGCCCGGGAGTTCCGCGGGCTGCCCCATCGCTGTGAATTTATACGCCGGGTCAATGATGTGGATTACATCAATGACTCCAAGGGCACCAACGTTGGTGCCACCGTCGCGGCTATCGAGAGTCTGGTTCCGGCCAACGGCAAGATCGTTCTGATTGCGGGTGGCGACAGCAAGGGGGCTGACTTCTCGCCACTTGACGCGCCGGTCACCCTGCATTGCCGCGCGGTTGTACTGATCGGCCGGGATGCCACTCGTATTGCGGACAGCATTGGTACAGCCGCCACGGTCTCTAACGCACAATCGATGGCGGAGGCGGTCGCTCAGGCGGCAGACCTGGCTCAGCCCGGAGACCGGGTATTGTTATCCCCGGCCTGCGCGAGTTTTGACATGTTCCGTGATTACAGCTATCGCGGTGACCAGTTCCGGCAACAGGTGGAGGGGTTGTGATGCAGGCCAGGCTCACTCTCCCGAATCAGCAGCAACTGCTCAGCGATTTGCGGCCATTGCCGTTGCTGATCATCAGCTCGGTATCCCTGCTGGTCATGGGGGTGGTCATGATTTCCTCCGCTTCCATGGACATGGCCGCGGAAACGGTGGGTAACAGCTACCACTATGTTATCCGACAGCTGATTTTTGCCGGGATCGGGTGTTTTCTGGCTCTGGTGGCAGTGAATGTGCCGGTCTCCTGGTGGGAACGAAGCGGTTGGCTGCTGCTCGGTGTCGGTTTGCTGGTGTTGATACTGGTATTGACTCCTTTGGGGCGGACCGTGAATGGCTCTACTCGATGGATCCCGTTCGGGCTGTTCAATGTCCAGGTATCGGAAGTTGCCAAGTTATGTTTGATTGCTTACCTGGCGGGGTACGTGGTTCGTCGCCGTGAGGAGTTGCTCAACACCTGGCCAGGATTTCTCAAGCCACTGGTCGTACTTGGTTTTGCTTCCATGCTACTGGTGATTCAGCCGGATTTCGGGGCAACCGTGGTACTGGTGACGGCGGCTGCGGGGATGATATTCCTGAGTGGTGTCAAGCTGACCCGGTTTATGCCGCTTATCGGGATTCTGGTGGGGCTGGGCGTGATACTGGTCACAACGCAGCCATACCGTCTCAAGCGAGTTGTCAGCTACCTCGATCCCTGGAAGGACCAGTTCGACAGTGGCTATCAGCTCACCCAGTCGCTGATTGCCTTTGGGCGCGGTGAGTGGGCTGGTGTCGGGTTGGGGAACTCTATACAGAAGCTGTTCTACCTGCCTGAGGCACACACTGACTTTATTTTCGCCATCATAGCCGAGGAGTTCGGACTGCTGGGCTCGTTGATCGTGCTGGCGCTGTTCGCGGTACTGGTGATAACCGGCTTTGTGATCGCCCGTCGCGCCGAGTTGGCCAACATGCCGTTTGCTGCCTGTTTTTCGTATGGCATCACACTGCTGATCGGTTTGCAGGCGGGGATCAATATGTCCGTCAGCACCGGCTTGCTCCCGACCAAGGGGCTGACCCTGCCCCTGGTCAGTTACGGCGGATCAAGCCTGATGATCACCTGCATTTCCCTCGGTATTCTGGCGCGAGTGGAAATGGAGCGCCTCGACCGGGAACGGTTGGCGCAGGAGAAAACCGGAAAACGGGCCAGAGGAGGCGCTGTGTATGAGTGAAATGCGTCGCTTTCTGATGATGGCTGGCGGCACTGGCGGGCATGTGTTCCCTGCGCTGGCAACCGCCCGTGCATTGCAGGAGAAGGGCCACGAGGTGTTCTGGCTCGGTTCTGCCGGCGGCATGGAAGAGCGCCTGATCGGGGAGACGGATATTCCGCTGTCTCTCATCCATATCTCCGGGTTGCGGGGTAAAGGCAAGTTGGCCTTGTTGCTGGCACCTTACCGCCTGATGCGGGGGCTTGGTGAGGCTTTCACTGTGGTTCGCAAAATCCGGCCTGACTGTGTGGTGGGCATGGGTGGCTTCGTGACCGGCCCGGGCGGTGTTGCCGCCTGGCTGAATCGGATTCCATTGGTGGTACATGAACAGAATGCTGTGGCGGGTATGACCAACCGGATTCTTGTGCGTTTTGCGGAGACGGTTCTGGAGGCATTTCCCGGGAGTTTTGGCGCCAGGGTGGTGACTCGTTGTACTGGTAATCCGGTGCGTCAGGACCTGGCCGAACTGGCGGTACCGGAAGAGCGCATGGCGGATCGGGAAGGACCGCTGCGTCTGCTGGTCGTCGGTGGCAGCCTGGGGGCTCAGGTTTTCAATCAACAAGTGCCTGAAGCGCTGGCAAAACTCGCGGCAAGCGAGCGGCCAGTGGTGCGCCATCAGTGTGGCGAAAAAAATGTGGAGGCCGCTCGTGATGCCTATGAGCAACAGGGGGTAGAGGCATCCGTGGAACCGTTTATCCGGGACATGGCGGAAGCCTACAACTGGGCGGACCTGGTGGTGTGTCGCTCCGGAGCCCTGACGGTGTCCGAGCTTTGTGTGGCTGGACTGGGGGCGATTCTCGTGCCGTTTCCCCACGCCGTGGATGATCACCAGACCATGAATGGCCAGCAGATGGTAAACGCCCAGGCTGCTGTTCTGGTACCGCAATCAAAACTGAACCCCGAATCGCTGGCAGAGACGCTGCTGGACCTGGCAAGAGACCGGTCCCGGGTATTGAACATGGCGAAGGCAGCGAGATCGCTGGCTCGCCCAGATGCAACGGAGAGAGTCGTGAATTATTGTCTGGAGGCCGCCAATGGCTGATGCAACCAATCCGCCGCTGGTCTATCAGGTGCCGGAGATGCGCCGTATTCGCCACATTCACTTTGTGGGTATTGGCGGTGCCGGCATGAGTGGTATTGCTGAGGTTCTCAAGAACCAGGGATACGACGTCTCCGGCTCCGACATTCGTGAAGGTGCGGTAACGGATCGCCTGAAGGCCATGGGAGTGGAAGTACACATCGGCCACCGGGAAGAGAACAGTGCCAACGCCGATGTGGTGGTGGTCTCCACCGCCGTTTCCGGCGATAACCCGGAGGTAGCGTCGGCTCGTAACCGTCGGGTGCCCATCGTTCCCCGGGCCGAGATGTTGGCGGAAATCATGCGCTATCGCCACGGCATTGCCGTAGCAGGCACCCATGGCAAAACCACCACGACCAGCCTGATCGCGTCGGTATTGGGAGAGGCCGGCCTTGATCCCACGTTTGTGATCGGTGGCAAACTGAACAGTGCTGGTACTAACGCTCAGTTGGGCGGATCCCGGTACTTGGTGGCGGAGGCGGATGAGAGCGACGCTTCGTTCCTTCACCTGACCCCCGTCATTTCGGTAGTGACCAATATCGAAGCCGATCATATGGATACCTACGGCGGTGATGTTGAGCGACTGAAGCAGACGTTTGTGGACTTTCTCCACAACCTGCCTTTTTACGGTGTGGCGGTGATGTGCGTGGACGACGGCTACGTGCGTGAAGTAATTCCACGTATTTCCCGCGCGATTATCACCTATGGCATTGATAACCCCGATGCCGACTATCGGGCGGAACAGATCAGCTCCGACGGTCTACGCACCCATTTCCTGGTCCGTCGACCGGGTGGCCGCAAGGACTTGCAGGTAGAGCTCAAGATGCCGGGGCGTCACAACGTGCTCAACGCTCTGGCAGCGATTGCCGTGGCCACCGACGAAGGCGTCGACGACGATGCCATATGCCGCGGACTGGCCGGTTTTGCTGGCGTAGGCCGTCGCTTTCAGGTCTACGGAGACTACCAGACTCCCAACGGCACCATCACCCTGGTGGACGATTACGGTCATCACCCGACCGAAGTGGAAGCGGTCATCCGCGCGGCACACGATGCCTGGCCGGATCGAAGGCTGGTCATGCTGTATCAGCCCCATCGCTTTACCCGTACGCGGGATCTTTATGAGGACTTCGTGCGGGTGCTGTCGGAAGTGGACGGACTGTTGTTGATGGACGTGTACTCGGCCGGCGAGCCAGCCATACCGGGTGCCGATGGGCGGGCTCTGTGCCGAAGCATTCGTCAGCGCGGAAATGTAGAGCCGGTGTTTGTGGAAGACAACAACGAAATTGAACGATTGCTAGCCAATACGCTGCGGGATGGGGATCTGCTGATCACCCAAGGTGCAGGGGACATTGGCGGCGTTGCTGCGCGCCTGGCGGCGGCGGGAGTGATTGCCAGTGAGTGATGCAAAGCGCATGGATACACAGGGTTATCAGGCGACACCGGAGACGGTCCGGGCGCTCGGTCGCGTGGCTGTGTTCATGGGTGGTGACTCGGCGGAGCGTGAGGTTTCCCTGAAAAGCGGTAACGCGGTATTGGCCGCGTTGCAGTCGGCAGGCGTGGATGCCTATGGCGTGGATGTTCAGGGCTGTCTGT
Organism: Marinobacter sp.; assembly: GCA_022014155.1. Lineage (GTDB taxonomy): Bacteria > Pseudomonadota > Gammaproteobacteria > Pseudomonadales > Oleiphilaceae > Marinobacter. The sequence continues at coordinate 11,418 of JAKLLS010000055.1, forward strand.
TGCGCACTGTGGACAACCCGGAATTCGATCGGGTGTTCATTGCGCTTCACGGACGTGGAGGCGAGGACGGAACGCTCCAGGCGATCCTGTCCCAAGCTGGTATTCCGTACACCGGCAGTGAAATGCTGGCGTCTGCTCTTGCCATGGACAAGCTGCGAACCAAATACGTGTTTGAAGGCTGTGGTCTGCCCACGCCCCGATTCCGGGCTATGGGCGCGGTGAGCGAGGCAGATGACATCCTCCGTGACCTGTCACTACCGCTGAGCGTCAAGCCTTCCCGTGAGGGATCGAGTATCGGTATTCGCAAGGTGGCCAGCCGCGAAGAGCTCGTTGAGGCCTACCAGGAAGCCAGTGCCCTGGATTCGCTGGTGTTGGTGGAGGAGTGGATCGAAGGTCCGGAATTTACCGTCAGCCTGCTGCAGGATAAGGCGTTGCCGGCCATCGGACTGAGTACCGATCACGTGTTCTACGACTACGAGGCGAAATATCTGGCGGATGATACCAATTACCGCATCCCCTGTGGTCTGGATCCGGACACGGAACTGGAATTGCAGCACCTGGCGTTGGACGCATTCCGGGTCATCGGCTGCCGCACCTGGGGCCGGGTGGACATCATGCAGGATCGTGACGGCGGTTTCTGGTTGCTGGAAGTGAATACCGTTCCGGGTATGACGGACCATAGCCTGGTGCCAATGGCAGCCAGAGCTGCGGGTATCAGCTTCGAAGAACTGGTGGTACGGATTCTCAAGGACACACTGGAGGATGGCCATGCTTGACAACCTTCTGATCCGGACTCGGGCGATACCGCCCGACCCCCCTCGTCGGCGCGGGGCAACGACCCTGGGGCCAGAGCGGCAACGGTTCGGATTGTTGAAGGCTGTGCTGGCGGCGGTGCCCTGGCTGCAAGTTGGCATGGGAGCCGCCATTGTTCTGCTGGCGGCAATGGTGCCGTGGGGTACCAGTCAGGTGTTGAGTGCGATGGATCGTCAGATCCTGGCCATTGATGTGACCGGGACTCTGGTGGGCGAAAATCGCACCGACCTTGAGCGCAAGGCGGGTGATTGGATCGGGAAGAGTTTTTTTGCAACCGATCTGTCTGAGATCAAGAACGAACTGGAGCGACGGTCCTGGGTGGAATCGGCGGCGGTTCGGCGAGTCTGGCCGGATCGCCTGGAGATTGAGATTCGTGAGAAGAAACCGCTGGCTTACTGGAACGGTGATCGCCTGGTGAGTCGTACTGGAGAGCTTTTTTCTCCGGATAACCCGGAAGTGGCCGGCCGTCTCCCCAGGCTTGCAGGGCCCGATGAGAGGGTGAGAGATGTGATTCGCATGGCCCGGACCATGAGCGACACCCTGGCTGGACATGGGCTTGGCTTTGCCGGCCTGACCCTGGAGCAACGGGGAGCCTGGACCCTGAGCCTGGCAAACGGCATCGAGGTCGTTCTGGGGCGTGATCAGGTAGAGGAGCGCTTTGCGCGTTTTCTCACGGTGTATGAAAGCCGGCTGATATCTCGTGCGGACGAGGTCAGCCGGGTGGATGCCCGTTACACCAATGGTGTAGCGGTTAAGTGGAAGTCGGACAAGATATCCGGCTCCGGAACAAAATCATAGCAACGTCAAATACAGACCTACGGTTTGGTGGAACACATGTCATCGGTTGAAACGGAAAACATGATTGTCGGCCTCGATATCGGAACCTCGAAAGTGGTTGCGATTGTCGGCAAGCGCAAGATGGACGGGACCATTGAGGTAGTGGGCATTGGCTCACACCCGTCACGGGGGCTGAAGCGTGGTGTGGTGGTCAATATCGAAACCACCGTGCAGGCCATCCAGCGCGCAGTGGAAGAGGCCGAACTCATGGCAGGGTGTCGGATTCACTCGGTGTATGCCGGCATCGCCGGCAGCCACATCAAGAGTCTGAACTCTCACGGCATTGTCGCCATCCGTGACCGGGAAGTGACCCAGGCGGACATCGACCGGGTGATTGACGCGGCTCAGGCGGTCGCCATTCCGGCGGACCAGAAGATCCTGCACATCCTGCCGCAGGAGTTTGTCATCGACAGCCAGGAAGGCATCAAAGAGCCCATGGGCATGTCAGGCGTGCGTCTGGAAGCCAAGGTCCACCTGGTGACCTGTGCGGTGAATGCCGCCCAGAACATCGAAAAGTGTGTGAAGCGCTGCGGTCTGGAGGTGGATGACATCATTCTTGAGCAGCTGGCTTCGAGCCACGCGATCCTGACCGAAGACGAAAAGGAATTGGGCGTGTGTGTGGTTGATATCGGTGGCGGTACCACCGACATCGCCGTTTTCACGGGCGGTGCGATTCGTCACACCGCCGTGATTCCAATCGCTGGCGATCAGGTTACCAACGACATTGCCATGGCATTGCGCACACCGACTCAGAATGCCGAAGAAATCAAGATCAAGTATGCCTGTGCGTTGACCCAACTGGCCGGTGCGGATGAAACCATCAAGGTACCCAGTGTCGGAGATCGGGCACCGCGGGATCTGTCACGGCAGGCGTTGGCGGAAGTGGTTGAGCCTCGCTACGAGGAGCTGTTCACCCTCGTACAGTCGGAGTTGCGCCGGTCCGGATTTGAGGACCTGATTCCCGCAGGCATCGTGATTACAGGCGGTTCCTCCACCATGGAAGGGGTGGTGGAGCTGGCTGAAGAAATCTTCCACATGCCGGTTCGGCTGGCCTGTCCGCAGGCAGTCTCCGGCATGACGGAGGTGGTCAACAATCCGATCTACGCCACCGGCGTGGGGTTGTTGATTCATGGTTTCCGCCAGATGGATCTGGGGCGGACGCCGGTGCTCAAGGGTGAAGACGCACCCTCGCTGTTTGAGCGCATGAAGGCCTGGTTTACCGGTCAGTTCTGACGGGGCGGGCTGGTAGCAAGGCAAGTAACGAAGGTATCTCGAAAACACAATCTCGAACAAACAGCCTGGAAAAGGCTGAAAACAGCACGAAGGAGTAGGGGAATGTTTGAACTCGTCGATAATGTCCAGCAAAACGCTGTCATTAAAGTAGTGGGTGTAGGTGGAGGCGGCGGTAACGCCGTACGCCACATGCTTAACAGTGACATTGAAGGTGTGGAGTTTATCTGCGCCAACACAGATGCACAGGCGCTGACCGACATGGATGCTCGCCAGATCATCCAGCTTGGAGGCAACATCACCAAAGGTCTGGGCGCCGGAGCAAATCCGGAAGTCGGTCGTCAGTCTGCTCTGGAAGACCGTGATCGTGTGGCTGAAGCCATCAAGGGTGCCGATATGGTATTCATCACTGCCGGCATGGGTGGTGGTACCGGTACCGGTGCCGCTCCGGTCGTCGCAGAGGTTGCTCGCGAGCTGGGCATCCTGACCGTGGCCGTAGTTACCAAGCCATTCCAGTTTGAGGGTGGCAAACGCATGAGTGTCGCCGAATCCGGCCTGAAAGAGCTGGAGGAGAGCGTTGACTCCCTGATCACCATTCCCAACGAGAAACTGCTGTCGGTAATGGGCAAGAAAACCAGCCTGCTGGACGCGTTCGCGGCAGCCAACGACGTGCTGTTGGGTGCGGTTCAGGGCATTGCCGACCTGATTACCCGTAACGGTATGATTAACGTCGACTTTGCCGACGTTAAAACCGTGATGTCCGAAATGGGTATGGCGATGATGGGCACTGCCCGTGCCACCGGTGAGAACCGTGCCCGTGAAGCGGCCGAAGCCGCGGTACGCAGCCCGCTGCTGGAAGATGTCAACCTGCAGGGCGCCAAGGGTATCCTGGTCAACATCACCGCCGGCATGGATCTCAACCTCGGCGAATTCTCCGAGGTTGGCGACATTGTGCGCGAATTCGCATCGGATTCCGCCACCGTTGTTGTCGGCACCGTGATCGATCCGGAAATGACCGACGAACTGAAGGTGACCGTGGTTGCAACAGGCCTCGGCGGTGACCGTGAGAAGCCGACCAAGGTAGTGGACAACACTCGTACTCTGGACGGCACCACGGATTACAACCAGCTTGATCGGCCCGCAGTGCTACGTCGCCGTGCGGTTGCTCATGGTAATGTAGCCATCGACCAGAGCAAGGAAAGCGAAGAACAGGGTGTCGACTATCTCGATATTCCCGCATTCCTTCGCCGTCAGGCTGACTGATAATCTGTTGCAATTAACGGGTGGATATACGCAATCCGTTGCGCCGCCTGACGCGTACTGTGTGCCAGTTCAGCCGAGACGCTGGATGACAATTCGGTAATGCCGGATTGGTTAAATGGTATTCAGTCTTGTTTTCTGGTATCTTCCGGGCAGAATTTTGCCCAGAATACCGCAAACTTGTGACGGAAATATGTACCGATGATCAGACAACGGACACTTAAAAACACCATCCGTGCCACCGGTGTTGGCTTGCATTCGGGTGAGAAAGTTTATCTGACCCTGAAGCCGGCACCTGTGGATTCAGGGATCATTTTCCGCCGCACCGACCTCGATCCGATGGTTGAGATTCGGGCGTGTGCAGAGAATGTGGGTGAGACCATGCTGTCCACGACGCTGGTAAAAAACGGTGTCCGTGTGGCAACAGTAGAGCATCTGCTGTCGGCCATGGCTGGTCTCGGAATTGATAACTGCTTTGTGGAGCTCAGCGCTGCCGAGGTGCCCATTATGGACGGTTCTGCCGGTCCTTTTGTGTTCCTGCTGCAGTCTGCCGGCATTGCCGAGCAGGAAGCCGCCAAGCGTTTTATCCGCATCAAGCGCGAAGTGACCATTGAGGAAGGCGACAAGAAAGCAACCTTCCTGCCGTTTGAGGGCTTCAAGGTTAGCTTCGGGATCGATTTTGATCACCCTGTTTTCAAGGGGCGCGCCCAGACTGCTACTGTCGACTTTTCCAGCACGTCGTTTGTGAAGGAAGTGAGTCGCGCTCGCACTTTCGGTTTCATGCGTGATATCGAAAAGCTGCGTGCGATGAATCTGGCGCTGGGGGGCAGTGTGGATAACGCCATCGTGGTTGACGACTATAAGATTCTTAACGAGGACGGTCTTCGTTATGATGACGAATTCGTCAAACACAAGGTACTGGACGCCATCGGCGACCTGTACCTGCTGGGCAATAGCCTGATTGGTGAGTTCCGTGGCATCAAGTCCGGTCACGACCTGAATAACAAGCTGCTGCGCAAGCTCAGGGCGGAAGAAGATGCGTGGGAAGTGGTTACCTTTGACGACGAGGCCACAGCCCCGATTTCGTATATGAAACCTGTGCTGGCGGCCCAGGCTTAAAGCTGGATGCTTTAATCCCGGACGTGGCTTGCGAGTTTTTCGAGAACCTCGCGTAATTGTTTGTCCTTCGTGTGCCCGGCTTCTTCCTTGAGAAGTCGGGCATTTTCTTTGCTGAGGGGCATTTTTTCCACTTTGGGTTCTTCGCGGAAGCGTGGTGGCGCGACCTTCACCTTCAGTTTCCATACGAAACGGAACAGCTCTTCCTTTCGGAGGTTCTCCATAATTTCGTGTTGGCGGAAACGGATTTGACTCGCCGTCCCTGCGGTTTCGGCTGACAGCACGAGCTCACCCTCCTGGCAACTGACGAAGCGCGTGCCAGCCGCCAGGTGCTTGGGCAGCGTTCCCAGTACCACCGCTTCTGCTTGCTGATGAAGTTCGGCCTTATTCATCAATTCGCGAAGTACGGGGGCTCTGCGGAAGCTATCCGGGGTGATCTTGGTATCCGATTTCTTTTTCATGGCCGCAGTTTTTCTCGACGACTCCGGTTACGATTGGTTACACTTCGGCACGGTTTGGAAGCAGTGCCTGTATTACACTCCTTTTACATTGTCTTATGTGTATATGTCCACGGGCGGCTGCGAGTATTTCAACGCGTAGTTGTTGCTAAGGATAGCAGGCCCGGCCAGAACGTCTGAGGCGCAACACTACAGGATCAGGTTGCGGCTCTTCTATGAAACCAGAAGACGATATGAATATAATTTTCGTTGGCAAGCACCACGGAAGATCAAGAGTGGTCGCAGTAAATGCCCCGGTCGCAGCCGGTCTGGTGTTGGTTATTCTTGCTTTGTTGGCATTGGCAGGCTGGTCCGGTTACCGGGTTGCTGTCAGTCAGGCGGAAGCAGCAAAGCCTTCACCTTCGGAGCTGGTAGTTGAATGGAAAGCCAAGCTCAAACACCAGAAAACCGAGCTCGCCCAGATAGAGCACACTGTTCAGCAGCAGATTGATGCGCTGACTTTGCGGCTGGGTGAAATGCAGGGCCGTTTGCTACGGCTGGATGCTTTGGGGCAGCGATTCGTAGAGTCCGGTCTGGTAGCCAGCGATGAGTTTAATTTTGATCAGCCGGCTGCGGTGGGTGGTCCGGAAGGTGACGGGCTTTCCGGTGACTCCTATACCGCCCCGGAGCTCACGAGCATGATTGATCAATTGTCGCTGCTTATTGATGACCGGGAACAACAGCTTCGTTTGCTGGATCAGGTGGCGTCCCGCAAAAAGCTTGAAGATGAACTGTTTGTAGAAGGTCGCCCGATAACCTGGGGCTGGTTGTCTTCCCGCTACGGATACCGTTCTGACCCCTTCACCGGTAAGCGCACCTGGCATTCCGGGGTTGATCTGGCCGGTAAGGATGGCAGCGATATCATTGCGGTCGCAGGTGGTGTCGTGACCTACGCCGACGAGCGTTATGGGTATGGCAACCTGGTGGAGGTTGATCACGGCGATGGCCTGGTTACCCGCTATGCCCACGCCAAATCCATCAAGGTTGATGTGGGTGATGTCGTGCAGAAGGGGCAGGTCGTCGCGTTAATGGGCAGTACAGGCCGTTCAACCGGTCCTCATGTACATTTTGAAGTTATCCGTAACGGTAAATCCGAAAATCCGGAAACCTACATTCAGCGCGCCAGCCGCTGATTCTTCACGATGGGGTCTGTCTGCGGCCCCGTGTCTTTCGCTTTCATATCCACTTCCGTAATATCAGGGCGCTATCTCCGGGCAGGGGGAGTAATACGGCTGCAATTTGTGCCGGTGTGAGCCCTGCCTTTTGTACTGCCGGCAAATAAGGTTAGAATGCCGGCTTCCTCCGATTAATCAAAGAAGCATTGGTCTATGTTCACAAAGCTTGCAACGAAGATGTTCGGCAGTAAAAACGCCAGAGAAATCAAGAGAATGCGCAAGACAGTCATGCGCGTTAATGAGCTTGAAGAGCAGTTTGGCCGTTTGTCCGATACCGAGTTGCAAGGCAAGACCGCTGAATTCCGTCGCCGTCTTGATGAAGGCGAAAAGCTTGACGCCCTTCTGCCGGAGGCCTTCGCTACCGTCCGCGAAGCCAGTCGCCGGGTCATGGGTATGCGCCATTACGACGTCCAGTTGATTGGTGGTATTACCCTTCACGAAGGTCACATTGCAGAAATGAAAACCGGTGAGGGTAAAACCCTGGTGGCTACCGCGTCCGTATATCTGAACGCGCTCCCGGGCAAGGGGGTTCATGTGGTCACGGTGAACGATTACCTGGCCCGCCGTGATGCGGAGTGGATGGGCAAGCTGTATCGCTTCCTTGGTCTTCAGGTGGGGGTAGTCGTTGCCGGCCAGGCGCCGGAAGAAAAGCGCGCGGCCTACCAGGCGGACATCACCTACGGCACCAATAACGAATTCGGTTTTGACTACCTGCGCGACAACATGGCGTTCAGCACCGAGGATAAGGTCCAGCGTGGCCTTCACTATGCGATTGTCGATGAGGTGGACTCTATCCTGATCGACGAGGCGCGCACTCCGCTGATCATCTCAGGTGCCGCAGAGGACAGCTCCAGGCTTTATCAGGCAATTAACACCCTGATCCCGAACCTGGAAAAAGGTGAGGAGAGTGAGGAAGGCGAGCCCAGCGGTGACTTCACGATTGATGAAAAGTCCCGTCAGGTTGAGCTCACCGAAGTCGGCCATGAAAAAGTGGAGGAGCTGTTGCTCGAACGTGGCCTGCTGAAGGACGGGGAGAGCCTCTATTCCGCCGCCAATCTGAGTCTGCTGCATCACGTGCATTCCGCACTGCGCGCCCATCACCTGTTCCAGAAAGATGTCGACTACATCGTCCAGGGCGATCAGGTGGTTATCGTTGATGAGCACACCGGCCGTACCATGCCGGGTCGTCGCTGGAGCGAAGGCCTGCATCAGGCGATTGAAGCCAAGGAAGGGGTGCGAATCCAGGCCGAGAGTCAGACCCTGGCTTCGACCACATTCCAGAACTATTTCCGGCTGTATGAGAAACTTGCCGGTATGACCGGTACCGCCGATACCGAAGCGTTCGAATTCCGCCAGATCTACGGCCTGGACGTGGTGGTCATCCCGCCTAACAAACCGATCCAGCGTATTGATTACAACGACCTGATCTATCTGACACAGGAAGAGAAGTTCCACGCGATCATTGATGAAATAAAGGACGTGACGTCGGAAGGTCGACCCATCCTCGTGGGTACCGCTTCGATTGAAGCGTCAGAGTTGTTGTCCATGCTGCTCAAGAAGGCGCGTATTGATCACAAGATCCTCAACGCCAAGCAGCATGAGAGTGAAGCCCAGATTATTGCCCAGGCTGGTCGCCCGGGGGCGGTGACCATCGCCACCAACATGGCAGGTCGTGGTACGGACATCGTTCTGGGTGGTAACTGGGAATTCGAGGTCGCGGGCATGGAAAACCCGACCGAGGAAGAAGTAGCCCGCATCAAGGCGGAATGGACCGAGCGCCACAACCAGGTGCTGGATGCTGGCGGTTTGCATATTGTCGGTACCGAGCGCCACGAATCCCGTCGAATTGATAACCAGCTGCGCGGCCGTGCCGGCCGTCAGGGCGATCCTGGCTCCTCCCGCTTCTTCCTGTCCCTGGAAGATAACCTGATGCGCATCTTTGCGCCGGATCGGGTCAAGAGTCTGATGCAGGCCATGGGGATGAAAAAGGGCGAGGCCATCGAGCACCGGATGGTGACTAACGCGATCGAGAAGTCCCAGCGCAAGGTAGAAGGCCGCAACTTTGATATGCGGAAAACCCTGCTGGAGTATGATGATGTCGCCAATGATCAGCGTACGGTCATTTATGAGCAGCGTAACGAAGTCATGTCGTCGGAAGATGTGTCCGACATGATTGATACCATCCGCGAAGACGTCGTGGATACGTTAGTCAGCGAATTTATTCCGCCGCAAAGCATGCCCGAGCAGTGGGATGTGCCCGGTCTTGAATCGCAGTTACAGTCAGAAATGGCTATTGATCTGCCGATTCAGAAGTGGCTGGATGAAGACAGCAAGCTGTATGAGGAGAGCCTGCGCCAGAAGATTCTTGAGGCCATTGTGGGTGAGTACAAGGCCAAGGAAGAGGTCGCCGGCGCCGAATCCATGCGCAAGTTCGAGAAGCAGGTCTTCCTGCAGGTGCTGGATACACTCTGGAAAGAGCACCTGTCCAACATGGATCACCTGCGCCGCGGTATCCATCTGCGTGGCTATGCCCAGAAGAATCCCAAACAGGAATACAAGCGTGAGGCCTTCAACCTGTTTGAGACCATGCTTGAGACCATGAAGCGGGATGTTACCCGGGTATTGTGCCACGTGCGTGTCCAGAGCCGTGAGGAGATGGAAGAAGTTGAACGTCGTCGCAAGCAGGAGCTGGAGCAGGAGCTGGCCAGAGCCAAGCTGCAGCACGATGAAACCAGCGCCACTGCGCAGAAGCAGAGCGAGGAAAGCCGGGAGGGCAATCCGCAGGGAACACCGGAAACCTTCGTCCGACAGGAGCGAAAGGTGGGGCGGAACGAGCCTTGTCCCTGCGGGTCCGGTAAGAAGTACAAGCAGTGTTGCGGTAAGGTCAGCTAATACCTGGCAACAACACAGTGAACCAGATGACCCGCACCTGACGCTGTCAGGCTGCGGGTTTTTTGCTAATCAGTTACGGATTTCCGATCAGTTTAAGGAGAGGCAGCATGGCGGTAGGTCCCGGTACCTTGCCCGAATTTTTCCCGATTCCCGGTGTCAGGCTTGGCATTGGCAGTGCAGGCATCAAGAAGCC
>JAKLLS010000056.1 GCA_022014155.1 Marinobacter sp.
CGCTGGTCAGGATCGGAAAACGGCGGGCACATAGACACCTCGGAAAAGGCGTTGAGTTGCCTTCATCTTTGGTGGCCAGAGGCCATTCCGTCAAGGGAAATCGATCAGTGCAACCGGCAACGGAAAGCGCTCAATCACGGTGTATATGGAACCTCCACGCCCCTGGTTACTTTCAAACAGAACGACATCGGAAACGGCAAAATGCCCGAAAGCCGAATCGCCATGGTCATCCAGCACCCCCTCTACCGAGCCGCGCTGTTTTTTGAATCTCGCCAAGGTAATATGAGGACGAAACGACCGGCTTTCGGGCGCAAACCCGAGTGTCGCCATCCTGGACCGGAGTGCCCCGTGCAGTGCCGCAACGGGATCCGGCGGCTGAACGCCCGCCCAGAGGTTTCTCGGGCTACGGGGCTGACCAAAGCAGCCGAGGCCGGTGACATCAAGCTCAAACGCTTCCACCGGGAGGTTTCTGGCCGCATCACACAGCGCCGCAATCCGGTCTTGCTTCACGTTCCCCAGAAACAGCAAGGTAATATGCAACTGTTCCAGGCTTTGCCATTTGGCGCCGGAAATCGGGGCATTCACGCCCAACAAACGCTGTTTGATGTCAGCCGGGAGGTCCAATCCGAAAAACAGCCGGCGCATGAATGCCTCGCATCTGGACAAATCTAGTAAAGATTGAACAGCAATAATCCGACAACGGTCAGCACCAGAAGAAACCAGCGCGCGTAATAGTCCGGGCGGTCGTCATCGTCCTCGGTCGCAACGTATCCGTGACTTGTCGATTCGTACTCGGCGACCAGTTGCCGTGCACTGTAAAGGTCTTCGTCCTCCACATGAACATTGCTGAAACCGGCAGCGCCGATTTCCCCCATGGCCCCCTGAAGGTAGTGGCCACCCACGTAGGTTTCGATTCCATTGGCCTCAAGCAGGCCGGCCACAATGTGCGCCTCGGTAATATCCCGGGCCCTGTAGGCTATTTGCAACGCCCGCCTCCTTCTGTGACCAGGTTAGTGCAGCACCCGCCAACATCGCCGGTTCTATTCCAAGCATAGTCCGCCAAGCCAGGCAGGACCAACAAACCGCAACAGATATGAGCCTGTAGTATCCCGTTAATACCCGCTCGCCGGGCACCGCTGATACTGTTTCCAGACTTGGCAGGACAATCACAAGGAGACAGCCATGAGCGGGAAGAAGGTTCTGATGATTACCGGTGATTTCACCGAGGACTATGAAACCATGGTGCCTTTCCAGGCACTGCAGGCGGTCGGTCATACGGTTCATGCCGTTTGTCCGGATAAAAAAGCGGGGGATACCGTCGCCACCGCCATCCACGATTTCGAGGGCGATCAGACCTACACCGAGAAACCCGGCCACCGTTTTGCATTGAATGCCGATTTTGAGGGGATCAACCCGGCGGATTACGACGCGCTGGTCGTTCCCGGTGGCCGCGCCCCGGAGTACTTGCGGCTGAATGAAGACGTGAAGAATCTTGTACGCCACTTTTTCGACACGGAAAAGCCGGTTGCCGCCATCTGCCACGGCGCGCAACTGTTAGCTGCCGCCGGTGTTCTGGAAGGCCGCGAGTGCTCGGCCTATCCAGCCTGCCAACCGGAGGTGGAACTCGCAGGAGGCCGATTTGCCAGCATTGAGGTTGATCAGGCTGTCACCGATGCTAATCTGGTAACAGCACCCGCTTGGCCAGCCCATCCGGCCTGGCTGGCGCAGTTTTTCAAGCTACTGGACAGCTAAGGCATCAGGGGCCGGATTTCCGGCCCCAAGATCCGGCACCGGGAGAGGACCATGTGCAAACTCTTCATCAACGCCGACCCTGAGCTTTGGGTCAGCAAAACCCACTCCCTTCGGATCGACGGGATGGTGACCAGTGTTCGCATGGAAAACGCCTTCTGGCATGTCCTCACCGAACTGGCCGAGCGTGATGGCATGAACCTGCCCCAGATGATCACCCGGCTTTATCACGAGTCCATAGACGCAGGACATGACCTGGGGAATTTTACGTCGTTTCTCCGTGTGTGTGCGATGCGTTATCTGGAGCTGCAGCTAACCGGTGATGTTCCAAAGGACACCCGCGTGCCCATAGCCTCTCTGGATGCCGACCGGATCCTGAACAAGAGCCCGGCTCCTGAGGCTATCTCCACGCCAGGAGGTAAATCCACCCACTGATCAGGCACAGCACTCCAAACCGTAACCTGACATCCGATGGAAGGAATAATACAGTTGAAACACAGAACAGACGGTCTGGGTTTCAATATGCGTGAATGGTTCCGATACATCTTTATCCTGGTCATATCAGCCCTTGCCCTGGGCGGGTGTGCCAGCCATCAGAGTTTACCCGAGAGCGTGACCAACGTGCCCCCCTCCTCGCCAACGGCTGCGGCACAGGAACCGGGGAAAGCGCAACAACTCTGGCAGGTATTCGAGCGCTACCGGGGCACGCCCTATCAGTACGGCGGCACCTCCGCCGCTGGCTTCGACTGTTCCGGTTTTATCCTTACCGCTTACCAGGAAGGACTGGGCAAACAACTACCCAGAACCACCTCACAGATGCTGACCAGCGGCGATGCCGTACACCCCGAGAATATACAGCCTGGCGATCTCGTCTTTTTCCGCATTCGCGGCAAGGAGCAACACGCCGGCATTTACATGGGGGACGACCGATTTATCCATGCCTCCACCTCAATCGGCGTGACCCAGTCGTCCATGAACGGCTATTACTGGAAGGGGCGCTTTACTCAAGCCCGCCGTTTTGACTGACAACGGAGCAATAAACCCCATGACACTCACCCGATCCCTGTGCTGTTATCTGGCTCTCCTGCCGCTGGCCATGTCGGCCGCAGCAGAGGTAGAGCTCACGCCGTTTGCAGGCTTCCGCATGGGTGGGGAGTTCGACACCAGAGACGACACCGACGAGTCAGAAAGTCGGGTGAAACTGGATGACAACGTTAGTCAGGGCTTACTGGTGAACATCGATCTGCAGGAACCGGGCAAACAGCTGGAACTGTACCTGGGGCGTCAGGAGACCACGGCCGACATCCCACAAGGACTCTTATCGCCACCCCGCGACCGTGTGGATATCACCCTGTACCAGCTGCAATTCGGCGGACTGTATTTCCCCGGCGGCAAGACCACCGGCAGTTTTGTTTCGGGCGTCGCAGGTGTGACCCGGCTCGATCCCAAACCCTCCGGCCTGGACACCCACCATCGGGCATCACTGACACTGGGCGGCGGTTACAAGTTCCCGGTAACCGACCATGTCCTGCTGCGACTGGATTTGCGTGGAATCTACACCGTGCTCGACAGTGGCGGCTCGGTATTCTGCTCCGGTGGCTGCAACGTCCGGTTTGAAAGCAGCGGGTATTTGCAGGTTGAGGCAGGTGCCGGGCTGGCTATCCGTTTCTGACCGGCTCCATGAATCCTACAGACCACCATTAACGGCCAGGTGCACCGCAATACCGGCCATCATCAGGCCAATAACACCATCGATCACGCGCCAGGCCATCGGCCGAGACAGGACCGGTGCCAGCGCCGATCCGCTCCATGCCAGCAGCCCGAACCAGAGAATTGACGCACTGCTGGCGCCAGCGACAAAGGTAGTGGTGTCTTCCTGCTGGGCACCCACCGCCGGTATCAACACCAGGGTATCGAGATAGACCTGAGGGTTCAGCAAAGTAACCGCCAGCGTGGTGAACAGCACGCCCTTCAGGCTTCGTTTTGTCACTTCTCCGGCCTCCAGTGCCACCCTGCCCCGACCGGCGCGAACGAATGCGTGAATAGCCAGCCAGCCAAGGAACGCAACCCCCAGCCAGCGCAGGATTTCCAAAGCCTGGGGCATGGCCATCAGCGCGGCGCTGACACCGAACATACCCAGGGTAAACAGGGTGACATCCGCCGCCATGCACAGCCCGGCTGACCACCAGTGGTACTCCCTGCGGATCGCCTGGCTCAGCACGTAAGCATTCTGGGCGCCGATGGCAACAATGATGCCGCCGCACACAATCAAACCGGTCAGGTAACTCTCCAGCACGTTTAAATCTCCTCATCCAATGACGCAAGATTAACGGGTTGCCGCTATACTGGAAATTCATATTCGTTATACTGCATCAGTTTTCCTTATGATCGATTACAAACTACTGGAAGCCCTCGCCACCGTGATCGAATGCGGTGGTTTCGAACGCGCCGGCGCGGCGTTGGGGCTCAGTCAATCAGCGGTGTCCCAGCGTCTGCGTACGCTGGAGATTCGATTAGGCCAGCCGGTCCTGGTTCGCAGCCCGGTTATCAAAGCCACACCAGCTGGCCAGAGGCTGCTCAACCACGTCCAGCAGGTGCAACTACTGGAACGGGATCTGGCCGGGTCCATTCCGGCTCTGTCCGAACCAACGGCCAGACTCCGCATTGCCCTGAACGCGGACAGCCTCGCCACTTGGTGGGCGACGGCTATAGGCGAATTCTGCGCAGAGGAAGCCCTGCTTCTGGATATGGTCATCGAGGATCAGGACATTGGCCTGCGTCGCATGCGTGAAGGCGATGTCGCCGCCTGCCTGTGCAGCAGCCCACAACCGGTTGCCGGTGCCCGCTGCGTGCCAGTTGGTACAATGACCTACCTGCCACTGGCAACACCGGCATACGTTCAGCGGTATTTCTCCAGCGGCTTTAACACTGACAACTTTGAATCCGCCCCGGCCATTGTGTTCGGTCCCAACGATCAGCTGCAGCACCGGTTTCTCGCCCAATGCGGCTACCACGGCCCGGTTCCTCACCATCTTTGCCCATCCTCGGAGGGCTTCGTGAAGCTGGCCCTGGCGGGGATGGGGTACGGCATGATCCCCCAGGCCCAGGTACAACAGGAACTGGACAGGGGACAGCTGGTCAGCATCGCCCCCGGCCAATCCCTGGAAGTGCGGCTCTACTGGCATTTCTGGCGCCATGGCGGCGGCGTTATGGACCGCCTGACCACGGCCATCCAGTCCGCCAGCCCGCTTAACCGATAGCCGCTACGCCCTTCCCCGCCCTGCTGTTGTCGTACATCATTGACGGGGATCGTCTTCGGGATTCAGGTATTCAATACCCCAGGGGCCGGTTCCGTGGAGCTGGATGACCACCTCCCCGTCGGTATAGCCGTACATCGGATCTCCGGGAGACATGATCGCTAGACTGCCTTCCGGCAGTTCCCTGGCACCGTCGCGATCGAACTCCTCACCATGGGCAAAGTAGAAGGTGCCGGACAGTACCGTGACTCGCTCATAAGCCGGATGGATATGGGGCGCAATCTCGTAGTCCGCGGGTAGCTTCAACCTAATGGTGAAGGGTTCCCCGGTTCCCAGATCACCCTCCAATACCGCAATCTGGGCGCCCGGAGCCATGGAGCCCACGGGCCCCCACTTCAGTTCATCCGGTGTAATCATTATGTGCCCGTCTCCCTTGTAGGGCGTTTCCGCCATCACGGCGGAACTCATGCCCATACAGAGAGCCAGGGCCGTTGCGGTGATCATTGTATTGGTAGCCATTGCATCTATCCTCCATATAAGGGTTACCAACCGGGGCATTTCCCGGCTGGCCACAAGGACGCACCGGACCGGTGATTTGTTCCTGAATCTGATACGGGTTTTACGGGAACTTTTCCGCCCACCAACACGTCCCTGTGACATCTCCGGAGGGAGGCCGTCATGGTTACGACAACACAGACAGAAACATCAACCCGCCCCCGGACCGCTCGTCAGGCGATGTTTGAACAAGAAATCCACCATTTGATGGATCGCCTTTACGGAACGGCTTTGCGTCTGTCACGCAATCCTCACGATGCGGAAGACATTGTGGCCGAAACCGTGGCTACCGCCTGGAAAAAGCTTGACCAGCTAACGGATAACACCTGTTTTGAAGGTTGGCTGTTCCGGATACTGAATCACACATTTATCAACCAATGGCGAAGGCGCCAGTGTCGGCAAGAAAAAGAGATCGCCCTGGAAGACAACGGTAACGAGGGTGACTTTTCACTGTTCGAAAAGCTTCACCAACCATTTCTGCTGTGGTGGGGAACCCCGGAACAATCCTTTCTGAACCAGATCCTGAGTAAAGACATCCGAAAGGCCCTGGACCAACTGCCGGATGAGTTTCGGATCGTCATGGTCCTGGTAGAGATTGAGGGGTACAGCTATCAAGAAACAGCAGATCTTATCGGCATTCCATTAGGCACCGTTCGTTCCCGGCTGTACCGGGCCCGCAATCTGCTGCAACGTGACTTATGGCAACAAGGCCAGGACGCAGGACTGACAAAAGATGGATCCAGTGAGACGGATACCGGAACCGGAGGTGAAGCATGAGCAAAGACATCATTGCCTGCGAGGAAGTCTTAGAGCGGTTATTCGAATATCTGGACCGTGAACTGGATCCCGCAACCCAAACGGAGATCGATCGACACCTTCGCCGTTGCCATGACTGTTTCAGCCGAAAAGAGTTTGAAAGACGTCTGAGAGCCAAGGTCGCGGCCAGTGGTACCGAAAAGGCGCCGGACCGGTTAAAACGCCGGGTGACATCTCTGCTGAACAATTCTTGATGCCTCTCGCCAGGAGAACAAGCCATGGTCGCTATCCTTGGATTCTCACGGGAACAGATCACCTCCGCCGTTCAGGATATGTACACCCAGGTGGCCGAGGCCCCCCAATCCAGGTTCCATTTTCCTGTGGGATATGCGGCCCTCAATGCCCTGAACTACCCTGCAGACCAGATCGAACAGCTACCGGACGACATCGCAGCCTCATTTGCAGGGGTTGGCTACCCCTTCAACGGCAACGCCATCAGGCCCGGCGACACCACTCTGGATCTTGGCGCCGGCGCAGGTAACGACAGTTTCCTGGCACACAGCCTGACGGGCCCCACAGGTCGTGTCATTTCACTGGATCTGACGTCAGCCATGACTCGCAAGCTGAAACGACGGGCCGACGAGGAAGGAGCCACCATAGACGTTATCCAGGCAAACGCCGAGCACCTCCCCTTCACCAGCGGCAGTATTGACAGCATCACCAGCAACGGCGCACTCAACCTGGTCCCCGACAAACGGCGGGCCATCAGGGAGATGTTCCGCATCCTGAAACCCGGCGGCCGGCTACAACTGGCTGACGTGGTCATTAACCGCCCTGTTACGGTGGACTGCGATTCCGATCCCCGGCTATGGGTTGAATGCGTTGTCGGCGCGACCGTAGAGGAAAACCTGCTGGCCATGCTGGAAGATGCCGGCTTTGAAGATATCAGGATCATCAGAACCATCGACTATTTCGCCCACAGCCCAAGCCGCCAGACTCGGGAGGTTGCAAAGAGCTTTGGTGCCCGCTCTGTGGAAATCGCCGCCCTTAGGGGCAGTCAGCCCCCTGGGCGATGGCAGCAATGGTTGCGCAGAAGCAACCCGAAGCGCTGGCTGACCGCTCTCGGGAAACGCGGGTTTCTCGGCGTTACAGCGTTGGGCCTGGCACTACTGACCTGCTACGGCCTGCTTGCGGCAACAGTCCTTTTGGCTACACTGGGTATTCAGCTCACCCTGAATCTACAACTGTGGTCAGGCGGCATTGGACTGTTTACGGCACTGACCGTTCTGGCGGTCGCTGTTGGTAAACGACGACATCACCAGCTCGCGCCCACATGGACGGCTCTGGCCGGAGCCTGTCTGGTTTTTTTCACGTTGTTTGTCGCCTATTGGTTTGTTGTCGAACTCGCGGGATTCATTATGCTGACAGGGGCCGTCATCTGGGATCTGATTCTTCGCCGCAGGGATGAGGCCCGCCGCCTGGGACTCACTCGCTCATGATAGCCGAGCAACCTATCACTGCACTTAACCGGTAAAGGAGTTTTCGGACATGACCACACTGATCGTTGGTCTGGTTCTGTTTCTTGGCATTCACTCATTGTCGATCGTGAATGAACCCTTGCGCAATCGCATGCACGCTTCCCTGGGCGAACTCCCGTTCAAGGGTCTGTACTCCCTCGCCTCACTTGTCGGGCTAGTCCTGATTGTCTGGGGATATGGCGCGGCACGCATGGATCCCACGGTGCTCTATACGCCACCGGGTTGGCTCAGACACCTGGCCATGCTGCTCCTGATACCAGTTTTCCCGCTGTTTTTCGCCACCTATTTTCCGGGCAAGATCAAAGCGAAACTGGGGCATCCGATGCTTGTCGCCGTCAAGCTCTGGGCTTTCGCTCACCTGCTGGCCAACGGCATGCTCCACGACCTCCTGCTGTTTGGCGCTTTCCTCGCCTGGGCAGTGGCAGACCGGATTTCACTGAAACGTCGGGCACAGCGGCCCATTGCCACCCTGCCCGCAAGCAAAGCCAACGATGTAATTGCTGTTGTGGGTGGCCTCGGGGTGTATATCGTTATGGTGCTCTGGGCTCACCAATGGTTGTTTGGTGTGGCGCCGGTTTGAGGCTGGCGTTGACGCTCCTGGATTCCGTCCCTCAGCCGACGCCAAAGTGACTCGGGTAACGCCGCAGGCAATACAGTGCCACCAAATCGTAAACACCGTGCCAGACCATGATCAGCAACAGGCTTTCTGACCAAACGTAAGCCAGGCCCAGCACCACGCCCAGCAAGGTGGCTATAACGAAATATAAAAATGACAGGAAATGTACCAGGCCGAACCCAATGGCGGCCACAGCAAGAGCAAACACTGCCCCGAACCGTTCGGTAAGCCACCCCTGAATAACACCCCGAAAAAGCAGCTCCTCCCCGAAGCCCGCCATAATCGAGAGAATCACCAACACCGGCCAGGAGTAGCTACAGGCAAATTTGTGCAAAAAACGCATCTGCTCCCGCAATGGGCTTGAGCCAGACTGCCAACCCGATGTCAGTATAAACATCGAAATATAAGTAAGAACGCCACCCAGTACTCCGAGTAATATCGCATGAGCGACGGAAAGCTCACTCGTGTAAACTTCCACCCCGGTCAAATAGAACGCGATAACAGCGACAATCGCTATCAGGGACTGGAAACCCAGGACCGACAACGTTGACATTCTTTTGCTGGCGGTGTCCGGCATACGATTTTCACGCTCCTGTTGATTTCGCTCAATAGACACGTCGTTGTCAGCGTGCCAAAGTATTTTATGAACATTTATTAATGATTGCCGGCTCGGAACATATTATGGTACCGAACGTCTTATCCCACCCGCTGTTTCGAGCCGTCATTGTCGGTTTACTTTATTACTCTGGGGCATGGCTAGGTGTACATCAAACCATTACACCGGATGGCATTGCAGTTTTTTGGCCGCCCAATGCCGTTCTTCTTACGGCTTTTCTGACAACACCTCGCATACAATGGCCCTTGTACGCGTTGGCGACACTCTCTGCTGAATGCCTGGCAGATATACCAGCTTTTCCCCTATGGGCTGCGCTGAGCTTCGGAACGGTCAATATCCTTGAAACACTCATCGCGGCCTTAATGATCCAGCGGCTTACGGGAAAGCAGTTCCGCTTTGACTCGTTGAAGTCCGCGCTTGTGTTTTTGGTCTCCGCGCCTGCCATTGCCTCAGCAACCGCGGCCATTATGGGCGCAACCGTCTATATGTTGCTCGGCCGCTCGGACAGCAGTTTTCTTGCCATGTGGCGACTCTGGTGGTTTGGTGACGCTCTCGGCCTAATGATACTGACGCCGTTGCTCGTTACCCTTTGTCATGCCGTTAAGTACCGGTTGGTGCCATTCAAGATGGCGAAACTGGCGGAGCTCACCTTACTTTGGGTTGGAATGATCCTCACTGGTTCTAATGCGCTCATTGACACCAGTATCAACGAACTGCATTTCCACCTGACGCCAATGCTACTCCTACCATTTGTGGTGTGGGCGGCCACCCGATTCAATACCGCTATTGCTGCCAGCACAACTGCCATTATTGCCGGGATGTCCACTGGGTATTTGGTCAGCGGGATACACCCCTATGCAACCACTCTTCCTCAGTTTGCTGTCTGGCAAACTCAGGAGTATTTGGCTGTTGTCAGTATTATTTCCATTGGTTTGTCCGCTCTGATGCAAGAGTTGCGTGACCAGCGGCATCGCCTCGAATTCGCGACTGAGGCTCTCAAATACCAGAATGAATTGCTTGAGGAAAAAGTCCAGGAGCGGACTCAATCGCTGGAACAAGCCAATTCCGAGCTGACAAGCCTAAACTCTCGACTGAAAGAATTGGCGTCCACAGATCATTTGACCGGTATAGCTAACCGTAGGCAGTTCTATGAAGCAGGTGAGCGAGAACTGCACCGTCTGAAACATAGCCAGGGCACAGCCGTACTGATTGCACTGGACCTGGATCATTTCAAGACCATCAATGACCAATACGGACACGAAGCGGGCGATAACGTCCTCCGGCAAACACTACCACCTGTAAAGAACAACATTCGACCATCGGATCTTTTTGCTCGGGTAGGAGGAGAAGAGTTTTTAATACTTCTCCCAAATGTGGAAGAAGCCACGGCAGTCAGAATTGCTGAACGGATCCGAGAACAAATTGCAACTGCCAAGTTTGAAGTTCCTTCCGGAACAACCCGGATCACAGTCAGCCTGGGCGTCGCAGAGTGGGATCAGGCCTGTGACTTGAGCACGCTTATCAATCGCGCGGACATTGCGCTTTATCAAGCTAAACGCGGGGGCCGCAACTGTACCTATACATATCTCGCAGGCACAGAAGAAGGAGGTCAGGTGGACCCGGGACCGGTGTGAGCTACCGGTCCCGTCATTAAAGGCAGAGACAAGTCATCATCATTCGGAAAACAGGCCCTTCGCCGGAAACAACCCCTCATACTCTGGTGCCTGTTTCTGGGCCTTGGCCTGAAAAGTCTTCATCATGTCACCGGGGCGGAACATCCCTGCCTGCCAGGTCGCCATGTACTTCAGGCTGTCTTCCACACTGTGATCGCGGCTGTAGTTCAGCATTTCCTTGCAGCCTGTCACCGCCAGGGGTGAGTTGGCTGCTATCTGCCGGGCCACGGCCATAACACCCTCCAGCATGGCGTCCTGACTGTCATACACTTCGTTCACGAATCCCAGTGACCTGGCCTCCTGAGCGTATAGCTTGCGACCGGTGTATGCCAGTTCCCGCACCACTCCCTGGGGCATCAGCTTGGGAAGGCGTTGTAATGTGCCCACATCGGCTGTCATACCCAGTTCGGTTTCCTTGATGGTGAAGTAGGCATCGTCGGTGCAGTAACGGCTGTCCGCCGCACAAATCAGGTCAAGTGCACCACCAATACAGCCTCCGTGAACAGCGGCCAACACCGGCAGGCGGACCTTCTCCAGAGAAGTCAGCGTATCCTGCAACTGAAGCACCACACGGCGCAGATTCTCCGCCATACGCCCCGGGTCACCGCTCATGGGCACGGATTTCGGATCACTGAATACGCCCAGATCCATACCTGCGGAGAAGTGCTTACCCGTTGAGGAAATCACAATCACCCGCGCGTTCGAGTTGGCTTCAATATCCAGCATGCACTGAGGCAGTTCCAGCCAGAATGCCTTATTCATGGAGTTCAATGCTTCAGGGCGGCTGAACTGCACATGGGCAATGTAATCGGACACCTCAACGGAAAAACTCTGGTAGGTCGCAAGTTCTGACACGCAGCACTCCTTTTATCGGGATCGGATTCAGGTCTGAGGCAGATTAAACCATGTTGCCGGGCCATTCACCCACCTTTGAACACCCAGTCACTCCCTAACCCGACTCGCCTGGCGGCATGACCACCCACTCGGGGTCCTCGAACTCACCCAGTGGCCGGATTTCCACAAATGGCGCCGCACTGCGGATAATATCGGTGATTCTGGGGTCTTTGTCGGATTCCATCGCATCCCGCGCTGCTTTGCTTTCCCAGGTCGCGATGGCGATCAGCGTATTGGGGTCACCAATCTTCCGGTGCAGCTCAGTCCCCCTGGCGCCGGGAGCCTGCTGGATCAACTCACTGGCCCGTATCCACGCATCCGCATAGTCCTCAGCCGAGTAGCCATCCTTGATATGAACTTCAAACATATACTTCATATATCCTCCGTTCCGGAACAATCGTCACTCGCCCCGGTTTATGCCTATACAAAATAGCTTTGCATTCAACCTCCGATGGGGTACAGTGAATCCCGTTGGAAAGATAGAGCAAAGCATTTCATCAATAAGACGCATCTCTGTTGTAACAAGTAGTGCATCGTCCTGTTTTTGACCACGCCAGTCTTTTGTTTCCGCATACCGCTGATCAGTCATCACGTCGATGATCTGACGGCACATAAAATGATTGAATTCAGGATAGTTAAATATGTCTACTGTTACCGGTACTGTTAAGTTCTTCAACGAAGCAAAAGGCTTTGGCTTTATTACTCGTGAAGGCGGCCCCGACGTTTTTGTTCACTACAGCGCCATTCAGGGCGGCGGCTTCAAGACTCTGGCAGAAGGCCAGCAGGTTGAGTTCACCGTCACTCAGGGCCAGAAAGGTCCTCAGGCGGAAAACGTGACTGGCCTGTAATTAACAGCCAACGCACAGAAAAAGGCAGCTTCGGCTGCCTTTTTTCGTTTTGGCAACGCTATTTGCCCAACAACTCCCCAACCGGACGTAAGTTGGAGATATGGGCGCAGAGGGACTTGATGATCATCAGAATGGGCGTGGCAATAATCAATCCGACCGGCCCCCAGATCCAGCCCCAGAATAGCAGGCCAATAAAAATCGAGACGGTGTTGAGACTGGATACCTTGCTGGTCATCCAGGGAGTCATCAGGTTGCCCTGAATGCTGGTTATAATCAGGGAGATCACTGCAACAATGATCGCCATGTCAAGAGTTCCAAACTGTAGGAAAGCCGCCAACCCGCATCCGATGAACACCAGAAACGGGCCAAGATAAGGAATGGCGCTGGCCACCCCCGCCGCGACACCCCACAAGCCTGCTTCCTCAACACCCAGGGCGAGGAACGCCAACCAGGTAACCAGGCCAACGAAAAGTGCCCCCATCAGCATCACAAACAGAAATCGCCGCACCTGAAAGTGAAAATCGCTCATGATGCGAGCTGCGTTGCGCATGCGCCTGAACGAAGGCCCTGACATCCGTATGATTTTCCTGCGGTACAGTTTGCCAATCGACAACAGGAAATACACCAACAACAATACGGAAAACAGCTGGGATATGAGCAGCAGCACTGACGATGAACCCCGCATCAGGTAGCTCCTGAGGTTAAAGGAGTCATCGACAATACGCACCGGCGTGACCCCGGGCTCGGATTCTTCCTCGTCCTCTTTCCCCGCGGTGGATTCTATTTCCTTAACCGCCTTCTCTGCTTTCTCCAGCATATCCTCTTCGCCGGTCACAGCGGCACTGGCCCGTATCTGTTTTATTTTCTGGGTCGCCAATGGCACCTTGTCCAGCATAGCCATGGCCTCACGCTGGAGAGGAATACTAGCCATCGACACCATGACAATCAGACTCGTAAGGACAAGGGCCGCGCCGATAGCCCGGGGAATCCGAAGTCGCTCCAGGGCTGACACCACCGGGTCAAGAGCGTAGGAAACCAGCACCGCAACCACCAGCGGCAGCAGAATGGCTTCTGCCCAGTCAATGAAGTATATCGTCGCGACCGTCGCCAGCACGACGAGGGCCACGTCCCTGATATTGATTCTTCCCATCCCGCCCCCCTGATCCGGGGCTGAAGGTTCCCTCTTTGTGCCTGTCATGGGGTTCTTCCTTTCCCACGGACCGCTGTCAGTTCAGCTGTTACCAGGGCAACTGTTCCCCATTGCTGTGCCAGAACGAGCCGGAGTTATCCAGATTCAATTCCTCAATTCTCTCAGCCAGGCCTTTTGCCGATTCAGCTGGCGTAATCAGTCCACCGAAATTCACCATGCGGGTTTTGACATAGCCGGGGTGCAACTGGGCAACGGCGATGCCTTTTGGTTGTAAGTCCACCGCCAGGGATTTACCAAAGGCATTCAGTGCGGCCTTTGACGCACGGTAACCGTAACGACCACCTGAATCATTGTCGGCAATAGAACCCATTCGGCTGGTTATGTTGGCAATCTTGCCGCCGTAGGGAATCTGGCCCACCAGCGCCTCCGCCACACGCAGCGGCGCATAGGCATTGATTTCCATCTGCGTGCGGATGGAGTCGAAGTCGATACTGCCCAGCTTTTCATCCTGCAACAGACCGGCATTATTGATCAGCAGGTCAATGGTCTGGCCGTCCAGTTCTTTGACCAGCTTCTGGATGCCGGCATCCGAGGTCACATCCACACCTTCGATGACTTTCGCAGCCGTTTCCTGCAGCTCCGCAGAGGCTTCACGGCAAACTCCAATCACCTGACAGCCTTTCCCGACATAGTGTCGAGCCAGTTCCAGGCCGATACCACGATTGGCGCCGGTAATAACAACTGTCTGATTCTCTGACATATCCTTTCTCCTCCTGCAGATTCATTGATGCGCGCAAGCATTAAGAGTATGGCATCGCTCGGGCAGGCAGGCCAAAATGGCCGTGCTTGAACGAAAACAATAAATGGAACCAGCATAAGGCTTACCCTGTGACCCAAACCACTTTCCGAATTGTCATCTTTGGTGCCGGCAGCGTCGGCTGTTATCTGGGCGGCCGGCTGCTGTCTGCCGGTGTTGATGTGATCATGGTTGGGCGGCCCAGAATGCAGGAGGTACTGCAAACCAATCCCCTCGTGGTGACAGACTATGAGGGCTTCAGCTTTCGCAGCCAGCTTGCCGAAGACCGGTACGTAACCTCTGCCGAGGTCGCCCGGGAGGCGGACCTGGTTCTGGTCACGGTGAAATCCGCAGCGACGTCTGAGGCGGGCAGACAGCTCGCCCCCTGGGTGCCGGCAGGTGTGCCGGTGGTCAGCCTGCAGAACGGCATCTCCAACGCTTCACACCTTCAGAAGGCGATGCCGAACGCCACCGTATTGGCCGGTATGGTGCCGTTTAATGTGCTACAGCAGCAGCCAGGCCATTTTCATCAGGGTACCGAAGGCCACCTGATGGCAGAGCAGCATCCGTCACTCGAACCCGCCCTACCCTGGTTTGACAAGGCAGGATTACCGCTGGAACCGAGGCCCGATATCGAATCGGTGATGTGGTCCAAGTTGCTGCTGAACCTGAACAACCCGGTCAACGCACTGTCAGGGATCCCCCTGTTGGAGGAGCTTTCACAGCGGGACTATCGCCGTTGCCTTGCCCTGGCGCAACGTGAAACGCTGCAACTTCTGAAGGCTGCCGGCATCCCCACCGTCAAACTGACCGCTCTGCCCATGGTGCTGATTCCACCGCTGATGTCGACGCCGGACTGGCTGTTTACCCGGCTGGCCAAACAGATGCTGACCATCGACCCCGTCGCCCGCTCCTCCATGTGGGAAGACCTCCAGGCCGGACGGCCAACGGAGATCGACTGGATCAATGGCGAAGTAGTGAAACTGGCGGAACGACTGGGTAAGGATGCCCCCGTCAACCGGAAGCTGGTGGAACTGATGCATGAACGTGAGCAGGCACCAACAACCTGGAGCGCCAGGCAACTATTGAATGCGTTGAGAGAGGTTCGGTGAGTTCTCCACGGTCAGCGGACGGAACATGCGCCGATACTGCCCGGGTGTCAGCCCGGTCAGGCGCTTGAACAGCCTCCTGAAAAAGGAAACGTCTTCATACCCGGCCTCCAGGCTTACCGCCTCCACCGAAAGATTGCCCTGCTCCAGGGCCCGTTTCGCCTGTTCAATACGAAGATTCTGGAGGTACTCCATGATCGACACCCCCGTCGCAGCCTTGAACCGTCGCTTGATCGTTCGCTCCGGTAGACCAGAGGCCCTGACCAGCCGGGTCACGGCCTTCGCATCCCGATAATTCTCCCGTAGCCACTCTTCACAACGGCGAACAGCCGAATCTGCGTGGTGAGTGCGACGTACGAGACTGGTATACGGTAACTGGCCCTCACCATGCCACTTCAGCAAATAAACCTTCGCAATACGCATGGCCTCACCAATGCCAACGTATCGGGCAATGATATGCAGTGCCAGATCGTGCCACGATGTGGTGCCGCCTGCGGTCACCAGACGGCCACCGGGATGAGCGTAGACCAGGTTGGCTTCCGGCCGGAAACGCACCTTCGGATAACGGGTCCGGAACAGCTCCTGATAGCCCCAATGGGACGTGGCCTCACAGTGATCCAGCAGCCCGCTCTCCGCGAGCAGAACCGAGCCTGAACACGCCGAGTATACCGTTACACCCTCGTGATATTTGCGGTTGATCCAGGCCATCAGACCATCGTACCGGCCACCAATGTCCTCATCCGGTCCGAGCCAGATTTCCGGCAAAATCAGTACATCCAGCGGCGGATCTTCAGCGATGGCGCACTCTGGCTCCACCGGAATGCCGTGGCCACAATGAAACGGCGAGCGGGTTACCGAGACTATACGCACATCGAAAGGCCGGAATGGCACACTGTCGCCCACAAGGGTCTGCCAGAGAGTGCCCGTCGCCATCAGCACGTCCACCATACCGTACAACGCCGAGCCCGCCGTTTCCGGCAAGGCCAGAATCAGGACCCGGGTTACCTGCGGCTTATTCAGTACCATCGCTTTTGACCCCCGTGCGAGTTCGTGGCACAAACACCCTCTTTTTGTCAAAAATCCATCTGATCAATTGTGCTGTCAAGCCTTAATTTATCCATGGGCGCCTGGAAAGACGCCCCCGGAGTTCCCGGCAACCAATGACGATGAGAAAGGTAAAGACAGATGAATACCCAGGTAAACATCCACACCCGTAACGGCCTTGACCTGATCCAGATGGGCCAGACCATAGAAGCCCTGAAGAACAGTCCCTCCCTCGCCCAGTTCGAGTTCCGAGCCAATAACCGGTGGATCAACGGCGGAGAAAACCGTTCCACCATCCGCGGATTCTACGGCGCGGGCGCCGAGGATGAATCCCGCTCCGAGGACTTCACATTCACCAATGGCGAGCCTCCGGTATTGCTGGGCAACAACGAAGGCGCGAATCCTGTCGAGTTCCTGCTGCACGCGCTCGCAGGCTGCGTGACCACCACCACGGTGTTGCACGCCGCTGCCCGTGGAATCACCATTCGCAAGCTGTCCACCCGGTTATCCGGCAACATCAACCTGGAGGGACTACTGGCCCTGAATGACGAAGCAACCGTGGGTTACGAAAGCATCCGGATCCTTATGGATATCGAGGCGGACTGCAGCGACGAAGAGCTGGACGATCTGCTGTCGTTCGCCAAAGGCCACTCACCGGTATGCAATACCGTGTGCCGGCCTGTGCCGGTGACCCTCGAACGAGTCTGAAGCCCCATGCGGGGCGGGCACCTCCCGCCCCGCCTCTGGTCGCCCCGGCGGATTTGTGTAAGATGGGTTGTCCACATTCACGCCACCGCAGGAACCGGAATGTCATCAGCGCTGATCTATGTCATCTTTGCCGCAACACTGATCGCACTGAGCATTTTCTACCTGTTCTTCTACCGCCAATGGCGCCGCCAACGGGAATTGCAACAACCCTTTCCGGACCGGTGGCGACAGCTACTGAATACCCAGGTGCCGCTGTACCGCAGACTTTCCCCGTCATTACGACAACAGTTTGAACAACGGGTACAGCTGTTCCTCGCGGAAAAATCCTTCTACGGCTGCGACGGTTTTGATGTGGATGACAGGGTCCGGCTCACCATTGCCGGCCATGCCTGCCTGCTGATACTGGCCCGTGACTATAGCGATTTCGATGAAGTACGCAGCATCCTGGTCTATCCGGACGCCTATCATGTGAGGGATGTGGAAAACGATGGCATGGTGGTCAGCGTCAGTAACCAGGTCCGCGCTGGCGAAGCCTCCAGCCGTGGCCAGGTGGTACTGGCCTGGGCGGAATGTGAAGAAGGGGCGGTCAATCCACACGGCGAACACAACGTGATTCTCCATGAATTCGCGCACCAGCTTGATTACCTCGACGGTACCGCCGATGGCGCACCTCCGCTCAGCGGTGAACAGGCCAGGCAGTGGCAGCAAACCATGACCCGCGCCTACGAGCACCTGCGACACTCGCTCCGGCACCACCAGCACAGCTGGCTGGACCCGTATGGCGCGACTGAGCCGGCTGAGTTCTTTGCCGTGCTGACAGAAGCCTTTTTTCAACAGCCCCAACACCTGAGCGACGAACAGCCGGAAGTGTACAAAGCCCTCTGCGGGTTCTACCGCTTTGATCCGCTCACGGACGTGTCCGACGATCAGGCTGCGCTTGTTGCAGGCCGCCCGAAAACTTCTCACTGAGGAAGTCCACCAACGCCCTGACCTTGGGCGCAACAAACTTGCGGGTGGGATAGATGGCGTATATTCCCAACTCCGTGGAACGGTACTCCGGCATCACTTCCACCAGCGATCCGACAGCCAGATCCGCACCCACCAGAAAGTCCGGTTGCAGGATAATACCCTGATGGCGGAGCGCTACCGCACGACAGGTATCGCCATTGTTGGTGTTCAGCCAGGGTTGAATGCGAACGGACACCGCACCATTCGGCCCTTCAAAGTGCCAGTCGTGACGCGTGGCCAGATTGCTGTAGGCGATGATTCTGTGCTCCGCCAATTCCGAAGGGTGCTCCGGCGTACCATGGGTTGCCAGGTAGTGCGGTGATGCGCACAACATTATCCGGGTAGACGCCAGCCGGCGACTGATCAGCGTGGAACTGGGCAGGCTTGCAATACGTATAGCCAGGTCAAACCCTTCCTCGACAATATCCACAATCCGGTCTGCCAGGCCGATCTCCAACTGGACATCCGGGTGCCGCTGATGAAACTCCCCCCAAAGCGGCCCGAGATGGCCAATACCAAAACTCACCGGCACATTGATTCTCAATAGCCCGCGGGCATTACCGCTGCGGGAATCCAGTTCGGCTTCAGCCTCCTCAACAGCCGATAGCAGTTCCTTGCACCGGAAATAGAAGACCTCCCCCTCATCCGTCAGTGACAGCCGACGGGTGGTGCGATGCAGCAACCGGACGCCCAACCGCGTCTCCAGATCGTTTACATACCGGGATACCGCTGCTTTGGAGACCCCCATCACCTCGGCTGCCCCGACAAAGCTTTTGGCATCCACCACAGATACGAAGGTCTGCATCTCCAGCAACTTATCCATTGTTTCATTTCCCGAGACAGTTAATATCAATTTACCATGTTTATCCCATTTGCCATGACGAGTAAAGTTCACTCCATGGTTTAGCAACGAACCCACACAGGAGAGAACACAATGAGCACTCAATTGATCAATCGCGTTTTTGCAACCAACTCAAGCTGGGCAGCCCTGGCACTGAGGATCCCCGTCGGCATCATCTTTGTGGCCCACGGCGCCCAGAAACTGTTTGGCTGGTTTGGCGGTTACGGCCTGGAAGGTACTGGCCAGTGGATGGATTCCATCGGCCTCAGCCCCGGCTACCTGATGGCCCTGATGGCCGGCGGTGCGGAATTCCTCGGTGGCCTGGCCCTCATCATCGGCCTGCTGGTTCGGCCCGCCAGTGCTGTCCTGGCCTTCGCCATGCTGATCGCGATCTTCAGCGTTCATATCGGTAACGGCCTGTTCATGAGCAACAACGGCTATGAATTTGGACTTGCATTGCTGGCCGTGTCCGTATCGCTGATCTTCAGCGGCGGTGGCCGGGCCTCCGTGGACGCCCTGCTTGCCAGGCAGTAAGACCGAACGAAACCCTCATCCCGCGCCGAAAGGAGTTTGACATGAAGACATTGCCAAGCCTGTTCGTCTCCCACGGCGCGCCCACCTTTGCACTGGACCCTGGCCTCGCCGGCCAGGGTCTGGCCACGTTGGGGCGCACGCTGAGTCGGCCAGAGGCCATACTCGTGGTTTCCCCCCACTGGACGACACGCGGAGTGGAAGTGGGTACTGCAGTCCGGCCGGAGACCATCCACGATTTTGGGGGATTTGATCCTGCCCTTTACGACATCATATACCCAGCCACTGGCCAACCTGAGGTCGCCGTCCACGCCCTGGAACTGCTGTCAAAGGCAGGCTGGCCGGCAACCGCCAATCAGCACCGGGGACTCGACCACGGTGCCTGGGTACCCTTGCTCCACCTGTTCCCTAAAGCCGACGTACCGGTATTTCAGGTGTCCATGCCACTGGATCTGGATGCGGATTCGGCCTTTCAGCTTGGTCGCGCCCTAGGACCACTCGCAAATGAAGGTATCCTGATCGTCGGGTCCGGTAGTCTGACCCACAACCTTTATGAGTTCCGTAACAGACACGATGACGGCGAGGCCTATGCCAGCGAGTTCTCCGAATGGATCCAACGCGCGGTTCTGGCCCGGGATTATCAGCGGCTCCTGCGCGCCCTGGAACTGGCTCCCCATGCCCGGCGTGCACATCCGACCACGGAACACTTTTTACCACTGCTGATCGCACTCGGAGCGGCCAACGCCCCCAACGAAGCCCGTGTTATCGAAGGCGGCATCCAGCATGGGGTACTGGCCATGGATTCCTTTGTTTTTGGTCACCTTCCATCGCCCTTCACCCCCAACCGATCCAGGTAGACGTGAAGCTCCTCTTCACTGATATTCACATACTCCAACACCCGCCCGTACAACATGACCGTGGGCACGTTGCGCCCTTTCAGTTCACGCTGGGTTTCATGCAGTACATACAGAATAATCCGTTCCGTGCGCGTCAGGCCATCGCGAACATCGGGAATGACTTCCGACACGTCTGTGTATGAGGGAAATGTTTTCGACACGAGTCACCCCACCGAATAAGACAGAATACGGGACAAATGACTGTAGGGCAGTCCCGTTTCCCGATGCCAGGCGGTAAACGCCTGCTGCGCCTGAACCAGGGCTTTCTTGCTTCCAGGCGTCGCATCCAGCAATTCTTCCCGTCGCAAACCGGCGACCACGTCTGGTGACAGGATAAAGCCATCCCAACCAATCCTGCGCAGGAAATACTGGGCGGTATTGCCGCCCAGGCGGGTACCGTTGCGTTTGAGCCAAAGCAACAACCCCACCTGGTCGTCTGACGGCCAGCTACCCAGGAACTCCCCGAAACTGCCATGCTCGCGGGCGGCATCCACAATCATCCGGGCGTTCTCCGGCACCGTGCGGATTTTCTGCATGTTCCGCACAATGCGCTCATCCTGTGCCAGGTCCTCGAGAACCTCTGGCGGCACTTGCTGCCAGTAGAGCGGGACGAAGCCCTGGAAGGCGGCCTCAAAGCCCGGCCACTTGTTCTCAATCACCCGCCAGACAAACCCCGCCTTGAACACGCAGCGGGTAATCTCGGACAGATAACGATCATCAGCCATCGCTTGCAGCTCCCCAGGCTCGGCCACCCTGGGCAGGCTCGAACGTAGCGCGACCTCTCCTCCCTTGCGGGCAGCCGCCTGGTCGTAAATTCTGGAAAAAGACA
>JAKLLS010000057.1 GCA_022014155.1 Marinobacter sp.
TGGTATCACCCGGATCGGAGATTTCCACTTTGCGCAGCATCTGACGAACGATAACTTCAATGTGCTTATCGTTAATGACAACACCCTGCAGACGGTAAACGTCCTGGATTTCGTTGGTGATGTATTTGGCCAGCTCAACCACACCCAGCAGACGCAGAATGTCATGGGGGTTGGACGGACCGTCGGAAATCACCTCACCCTTCTCAACCGTCTCACCTTCAAACACGTTCATCTGACGGTGTTTCGGAATCAGAACTTCGTACGCATCGCCATCCTTCGGAGTGATCACCAGGCGCTTCTTGCCCTTGGTTTCCTTGCCGAAGGATACGGTACCGCTGATTTCCGCCAGGATAGACGACTCTTTCGGGCGACGAGCCTCGAACAGGTCGGCAACCCGCGGCAGACCACCGGTAATATCCCGGGTCTTCGAGCTTTCCTGCGGAATACGCGCAACGACGTCACCCAGCTCGATCCTGGCACCGTTGGCCATGGTCACCAGAGCGTTAGCGGGCAGGAAGAAGATGGCAGTACCGCCGCCCGGCAGTTCAACATCTTCGCCCTTCTCATCGATCAGCTGAATGGCCGGACGAATGTCCTTACCAGCAGCCGGACGCTCCTTCGAATCAATCACTTCCATTGTGGACAGACCAGTCAGTTCGTCGGTCTGGGTGCGGACAGTAATGCCCTGATCCATGTTGACAAACTTGGCGGTACCACCAGCTTCCGCGATGATCGGATGCGTATGCGGATCCCATTTGGCGACCACAACACCGGCTTCCACAGCATCACCGTGCTTCACGGACAGGACCGCGCCGTAAGGCAGCTTGTACCACTCACGCTCACGACCCTGCTCATCAGCCACTGCCAACGCGGAGGAGCGTGAAATCACAACCAGGGAGCCATCACTCTTCTCAATGGACTTAAGGTTGTGCAGGCGAACCGTGCCACCATGCTTGACCTGAATATTGTCCACAGCAGAGGCCCGGCTTGCCGCACCACCGATGTGGAAGGTACGCATGGTCAGCTGGGTACCCGGCTCACCGATGGACTGTGCGGCGATAACACCCACGGCCTCACCAACATTCACCCGGTGGCCACGGGCCAGATCGCGACCGTAGCACTTGGAACAAATACCGTGACGGGTCTCACAGGTAATCGCAGAGCGCACCCAGACCTCATCCACACCGGCATGCTCCAGCATTCCCACTGTTTTCTCGTCCAACAAGGTACCGGCGGGAACCACCGCGTTGTCCTTGTCAGTCGGAGTGAACGCATCACGAGCCGTGACACGACCCAGCACACGATCACCCAGAGGCACAACCACGTCGCCGCCTTCGATGTGCGGCGTCATCAGCAGGCCTTCGGAAGTACCACAATCTTCCTCGGTCACCACCAGATCCTGGGAGACGTCTACCAGACGACGCGTCAGGTAACCGGAGTTCGCGGTCTTCAGGGCGGTATCCGCCAGACCCTTACGAGCACCGTGAGTGGAGATGAAGTACTGCAGTACGTTCAGGCCTTCACGGAAGTTCGCGGTGATCGGCGTCTCGATGATGGAGCCATCCGGCTTGGCCATCAGACCACGCATACCCGCAAGCTGACGAATCTGGGCGGCGGAACCCCGCGCCCCGGAATCGGCCATCATATACACGGAGTTGAACGACTCCTGCATTTCGTCTTCGCCGTCTTCGCCTTTCACCGGCTTGCCATCAGGGCCAATTACCTGTTCTTTGGACAGGCGCTCCATCATGGCCTTGGACACTTTGTCGTTGGCACGGGACCAGATATCGATAACCTTGTTGTACTTCTCGCCCTGGGTCAGCAGACCGGACGCGTACTGGGTTTCGATATCCTTAACTTCATCGGAGGCAGCATCCACCAGCTCGTATTTCTCCGGCGGGATCTCGAAATCGTTAAAGCCGATGGAGATACCGGAGACCGTGGCGTAGTGGTAACCCATGTACATCAGCTGGTCGGCAAAAATAACGGTGTCTTTCAGACCCGCATCCCGGTAACAGGTGTTGATCAGGTTGGAGATCGCCTTCTTGACCATCGGCTTGTTCACCAGGTCGAAGGACAGACCGTCCGGCACGATATCGAACAACAGCGCACGGCCAACGGTGGTATCAACAATCTTGTACTCTTCGGTACGCTGGCCGTCTTCCTGAATCGTGACTTCCTTCACGCGCACCTTGACGATGGCCTGAAGGTCAACCTTGCCAGCACCGTAGGCACGGTGTGCCTCTTTTACATCGGCAAAGACCATACCCTCACCCAGGGCGCTCTTGCGCTCACGGGTCATGTAGTACAGGCCCAGAACCACGTCCTGGGACGGGACGATGATTGGCTCGCCGTTGGCAGGAGACAGCACGTTGTTGGTAGACATCATCAACGCACGGGCTTCAAGCTGTGCTTCCAGGGTCAGCGGTACGTGAACCGCCATCTGGTCACCGTCGAAGTCGGCGTTGTAGGCGGCACACACCAGCGGGTGCAGCTGAATCGCCTTGCCTTCGATCAACACCGGCTCGAACGCCTGAATACCCAGACGGTGCAGAGTTGGCGCACGGTTCAGCATGATCGGGTGCTCACGGATGACCTCGTCCAGGATATCCCAGACCACGCCTTCCTCGCGCTCGACCATCTTTTTGGCGGCCTTGATGGTAGTCGCCAGGCCACGGTGCTCAAGCTTGGAGAAAATAAACGGCTTGAACAGCTCCAGGGCCATCTTCTTCGGCAGACCACACTGGTGCAGACGCAGGTACGGACCCACCACGATCACCGAACGACCGGAATAGTCGACACGCTTACCCAGCAGGTTCTGACGGAAACGACCCTGCTTACCCTTGATCATGTCAGCCAGGGACTTCAGCGGGCGCTTGTTGGTGCCGGTGATGGCACGGCCACGGCGACCGTTATCCAGCAGCGCGTCCACAGCTTCCTGCAGCATACGCTTTTCATTGCGCACGATGATGTCCGGCGCGTTCAGCTCCAGCAGACGCTTGAGACGGTTGTTCCGGTTGATCACGCGGCGGTACAGATCGTTCAGATCTGAGGTGGCAAATCGGCCACCGTCCAGCGGCACCAGCGGACGCAGGTCCGGCGGAAGAACCGGCAGCACGGTCATGACCATGTCGCCTGGCTTATTGCCGGAGTACAGGAACGCCTCAAGAATCTTCAGGCGCTTGCTGAACTTCTTGATCTTGGTTTCGGAGTTGGTCTGCGGAATCTCTTCACGCAGGGTATCCACCTCTTCCTGCAGATCAATGCCTTCCAGCAATTCCTTGACCGCCTCGGCACCCATACGGGCGTCGAATTCGTCACCAAACTCTTCCAGCGCTTCGTAATACTGCTCGTCGTTCAGCAGTTGGCCCTTCTCCAGGGTCGTCATGCCCGGATCGATAACAATGAAGGACTCGAAGTACAGCACCCGCTCGATGTCACGCAGGGTCATATCCAGCATCAGGCCGATACGGGATGGCAGTGACTTCAGGAACCAGATGTGAGCGACCGGACTGGCCAGCTCAATGTGGCCCATGCGCTCACGACGAACACTGGCCAGTGCAACTTCAACGCCGCACTTTTCGCAGATCACACCGCGATGCTTGAGGCGCTTGTACTTGCCGCACAGGCACTCGTAATCCTTGATCGGGCCGAAGATCTTGGCACAGAACAGACCGTCACGCTCCGGCTTGAAGGTACGGTAGTTAATAGTCTCAGGCTTTTTGACTTCGCCAAAAGACCATGACCGAATCATGTCGGGAGATGCCAGCCCGATACGGATGGCATCAAATTCCTTGCTTTGATTCTGGCTCTTGAGAAGATTCAGCAAATCTTTCATCAGTAAAAGCTCCGGATGGCGTTAATCTCGGGCGGGAGCCCAAAGGGCTTCCCGCTCACGCTGCCAAAAAACAATTCGGCTCAGTCGGATTCCAGCTCGATGTCGATACCCAGCGAGCGGATCTCCTTGACAAGAACGTTGAAGGATTCGGGCATGCCCGGCTCCATACGATGATCGCCATCGACAATGTTCTTGTACATCTTGGTCCGACCGTTTACATCATCAGACTTGACGGTAAGCATTTCCTGCAGCGTATACGCCGCACCGTAGGCTTCCAGGGCCCACACTTCCATCTCACCGAAGCGCTGACCACCGAACTGCGCCTTACCACCCAGCGGCTGCTGGGTAACCAGGCTGTAAGAACCGGTGGAACGAGCGTGCATCTTGTCGTCGATCAGGTGGTTCAACTTGAGTATGTACATGTAGCCCACGGTAACCGGACGATCAAATGCATCACCGGTACGGCCATCGTACAACTTGGTCTGACCCGTGGTATTCAGGCCGGCCAACTCAAGCATACGCTTGACCTCGGCTTCCTTGGCGCCGTCAAAGACCGGCGTCGCCATGGGAACACCTGTACGCAGGTTGCCCGCCATCTCAAGGATTTCCTTGTCACTGAACGAGTCCAGGTCCACCTTGGTCACTTCGTCAGAGTGGTTGTAGATCTCATCCAGCAGCTGACGCAGCTCGGCCACCTTACGCTGTTCATCCAGCATCTGGCTGATGCGCTCGCCCAGCCCCTTCGCTGCGGCACCCAGGTGAGTCTCAAGTACCTGACCTACGTTCATCCGCGACGGAACACCCAGCGGGTTCAGCACGATATCGACGGTTGTACCATGATCATCGTAAGGCATGTCCTCAATCGGCATAACCGCAGAGATAACACCCTTGTTACCGTGACGGCCGGCCATCTTGTCGCCTGGCTGAATGCGGCGCTTGATCGCCAGATACACCTTAACAATCTTGAGTACGCCCGGCGCGAGGTCATCCCCCTGCTGCAGCTTACCCTTCTTGTCATCAAAGCGTGCTTCGTGTTCTTTCTTGCGATCTTCCAGCCCCTGCTCGGATTTCTCCAGCAGCTCGTTCAGGGCTTCGTCCTTCATCCGCAATCTGAACCAGTCATCCCTTGGCAGCTCGGCCAGGTAAGCGTCATCAAGCGTCGCGCCCTTCTTCAGGCCCGGGCCGCTGATGACTTCCTGCCCCTTCAGGGCATTGGTCAGACGCTCAAAGGTGGCACCTTCAACGATTCGATATTCGTCCTTCAGATCCTTGCGGTACTGGTCCAACTGCTCTTTCTCGATGGACTGGGCACGCTGATCCTTCTCGATACCGTCACGGGTGAAGACCTGGACGTCGATGACTGTACCACGGGTACCAGTCGGCACACGGGAGGAGGTATCCTTCACGTCCGAGGCTTTCTCACCGAAGATAGCCCTCAGCAGTTTTTCCTCCGGCGTCAGCTGGGTCTCGCCCTTCGGCGTTACCTTGCCAACCAGAATGTCCCCGGGACCAACTTCCGCACCGATATAGACAATGCCGGACTCATCCAGCTTGGACAGCGCACTTTCACCAACGTTCGGAATATCCGCGGTGATTTCCTCGCTGCCCAGCTTGGTATCGCGAGCCACACAGGTCAGTTCCTGAATGTGGATAGTGGTGAGTCGATCTTCCTGCACCACTTTCTCGGAGATGAGGATGGAATCCTCGAAGTTATAGCCATTCCAGGGCATGAACGCGATGCGCATGTTTTGCCCCAGAGCCAGCTCACCGAGATCGACGGACGGCCCGTCAGCCAACACGTCACCACGGGCAACTACATCGCCCTGACGCACAATGGAGCGCTGGTTAATACAGGTGTTCTGGTTTGAGCGGGTGTACTTGGTGAGGTTATAGATATCCACACCAGCATCACCGGCTTCTGTTTCGCTGTCATTGACACGGACAACGACACGGGCAGCATCAACACTCTCGATCACACCACCGCGACGTGCGGTCACACATACGCCGGAGTCCTGAGCCACCGTGCGCTCTACACCAGTACCAACCAGCGGTACCTGAGAGCGCAGAGTCGGCACGGCCTGACGCTGCATGTTGGAGCCCATCAGAGCCCGGTTGGCGTCATCGTGTTCCAGGAACGGAATCAGGGATGCCGCGACCGAAACAACCTGACGCGGGGAAACATCCATGAAGTTGACGTTTTCCGGCGGAGTAACGGTAAATTCGTTCTGGTGACGGACAGTAACCAGTTCGTCGGTCAGGCGCTTGTTCTCGTCCATCGCCGCACTGGCCTGTGCGATGATGTAATTGCTCTCTTCGATCGCAGAGAGATACACCACCTCATCAGTCACTTCGCCATCGACCACCTTACGGTACGGACTTTCCAGGAAGCCGTATGAGTTCGAGCGGGCGTAGGTTGCCAACGAGTTGATCAGACCAATGTTCGGGCCTTCCGGTGTCTCGATAGGACAAACGCGACCATAGTGAGTCGGGTGTACGTCCCGAACCTCAAAACCAGCACGCTCACGGGTCAGACCACCGGGGCCGAGTGCCGAAATACGACGCTTGTGCGTGACCTCGGACAGCGGGTTGTTCTGGTCCATGAACTGGGACAGCTGACTGGAACCAAAGAATTCCTTCACGGCTGCAGCTACCGGCTTGGCGTTGATCAGGTCCTGAGGCATCAGGCCTTCACTTTCAGCCAGGCTCAAACGCTCGCGGACCGCACGCTCAACACGCACCAGGCCAACACGGAACTGGTTTTCAGCCATCTCACCGACACAACGGACGCGACGGTTACCCAGGTTGTCGATGTCATCGACGTTGCCCTGGCCGTTACGGATATCGATCAGGGTCTTGAGAACGTCGATGATGTCTTCGTGAGTCAGCGTACCTTCACCGGTACTCTCCTCACGACGCAGCCGACGGTTCAGCTTCATGCGGCCGACGGCAGACAGATCGTAACGCTCCTCGGAGAAGAACAGGTTGTTGAACAGGTTCTCCGCCGATTCTTTTGTGGGCGGCTCACCCGGGCGCATCATGCGATAGATTTCAACCAGTGCTTCCAACGGAGAACGGGTCGGATCAATACGCAGGGTGTCGGACATGAACGGACCACAGTCCAGATCGTTGGTATACAGAGTTTCGATCTCTGTCACACCGGCGTCCAGAATCTTGGTAACAACCTCTTCGGTCAGCTCGCTGTTTGCCTCAACCAGCACTTCACCGGACTTGGTATCCACCATGTCCTTGGCCAGTACGCGACCGTAGAGGTACTCGGTAGGCACTTCCAGTTCACTAATACCGGTCTTTTCGAGTTGCTTGATATGACGGGCGGTAATCCGGCGACCTTCCTCGACGATGAGGTTGCCCTCGTTGTCCTTGATATCAAAGGTCGCAATATCGCCCCGTAGACGACTTGGAACCAGTTCGAGCTTGCACACTTCTGCGCCAACAGCGAACTTACTGGTTTCGAAGAACATCTCCAGCATCTGCTCGGAGTTGTAGCCCAGCGCCCGCAGAAGGATGGACGCCGGCAGTTTGCGACGACGGTCAATACGAACGAAGACGCAATCTTTGGGATCGAATTCGAAATCGAGCCAGGAGCCACGGTAAGGAATCACCCGCGCTGAATAAAGCAGCTTGCCGGATGAGTGGGTTTTACCCTTGTCGTGATCGAAGAACACACCAGGTGAACGGTGGAGCTGGGAGACGATTACTCGCTCGGTACCATTAATAACAAAGGTACCGTTCTCCGTCATCAGGGGCATTTCGCCCATGTAGACTTCCTGCTCTTTGATGTCCTTGATCGCCTTGTTGGACGATTCCTTATCGTAAATGATAAGGCGGACTTTGACGCGCAGCGGCGCTGCATAGGTTACGCCCCTAAGCTGGCATTCCTTGACATCAAATACCGGCTCGCCGATGCGGTAACTCACGTATTCGAGCGCGGCGTTGCCAGAGTAACTGACAATCGGGAATACGGATTTGAATGCTGCGTGAAGACCGGTTTCCCGGCGATCTTCGGGTGCGGCTTCCATTTGGAGGAAGTCCCGGAACGAATCCAGCTGAATAGACAGCAAATAGGGGACGTCCATCACGGAAGGCAATTTACTAAAATCTTTGCGAATCCGCTTTTTCTCAGTGTAGGAGTAAGTCATCTGCATTCCCCAGCTTTAGACCTGATACCTGGTATCAAGAAGCAACCATTTTCATGCTTCGGGGCCGATTTGCTCGGCTTACTGCGCCGTCTTGAACAAGACTCTCGCTGTAGGTTATAGATTCTGACAGCACCACAAGATCGGCGTTCAGAGTCTATAGCATATACAACAGAAAAAGGCCGGTGGCACACGGCCACCAGCCTGTCCATGCTTAACGCACGGTTTCGATCAACAGCCAACTCTTACTTAAGCTCAACAGAAGCGCCTGCTTCCTCAAGCTTCTTCTTGGCTTCTTCAGCGTCGTCTTTGCTCGCTGCTT
Organism: Marinobacter sp.; assembly: GCA_022014155.1. GTDB lineage: Bacteria > Pseudomonadota > Gammaproteobacteria > Pseudomonadales > Oleiphilaceae > Marinobacter. The sequence goes on from JAKLLS010000057.1 coordinate 8,315, forward strand.
CCTTGATAACGGAAGGAGCGCTGTCGACCATTTCCTTAGCTTCTTTCAGACCCAGGCCGGTCAGTTCACGAACGGCCTTGATAACGTTTACTTTCTTCTCACCAGGACCGGTAAGAACAACGTCAAATTCAGTCTGCTCTTCAGCAGCGGCGGCATCGCCACCGGCGGCAGCCGGAGCGGCGGCTACAGCGGCAGCTGCAGATACACCGAATTTCTCTTCCATTGCTTCAACCAGCGCAACAACGTCCATTACGCTCATTTCAGCAATTGCGTTCAAAATGTCTTCGTTAGACAGAGCCATGACTTTCTCCCAAAAATATAAAAAATGGTGTTCAACAGAATCAAGCAGCTTCTTGCTTCTGGTCGCGAACTGCCGCTACAGCACGAGTCACTTTCGAAGGAACTTCGTTCAGTGTACGTGCCAGCTTGGTGATCGGTGCCTGTGTTACAGCAGCCAGCATAGTCAACGCTTCGTGACGCGTTGGCAGCTTGGCCAGGCGATCAATCTGGTCTGCACCCATCAGCTCACCGCCGACGGCCAGGGCCTTGATCTCAAATGCCTCTTTCTCTTTGGCAAAATCCTTCAACAGGCGTGCTGCCGCACCCGGATCTTCCATAGAGAACGCCAGAATGGTCGGGCCAACCAGGGCCTCATCAATGCACTCGAACTCGGTACCGCGAATCGCGATCTTTGCCAGGTTGTTACGAACAACCTTCAGATGCACGCTTTCAGCACGAGCCTTGGCACGAAGAGCCGTCATATCACCAGAGGTGACACCACGGTAGTCAGCCAGAACCACAGACAGAGCACCACCGGCAGTCTCGTTGACTTCAGCGACGATCGCTTTCTTGTCTTCGAGTCTAATTGCCACTGGATTTCTCCTCGATTTCGCCGGGGGTATTCCCGGCAAACCCATCATTGCCCTTGAAGCTTTCCTGCGACTCGGTCGCAATCGGCCTTTTACGGGCGCCTTAACGGTGTTTGGGTTCAGAGAGAACGTCTTCACACCGTCTGCGCAGGCGTTGCTTTAACCCTTCCAGTCGATTGACCTCGGGGGCCTGCGGTCTTTGACAGCCTTGGCTTCCGCCCAGACTACAAAGTAACTACCGCTCAGATGATCAGATATTCAGACCGCTCTGATCGATAGTCAGGCCAGGACCCATAGTCGAGGAAACGGTGATCTTTTTGAGATACACACCTTTCGCCGACGACGGCTTGGCCTTTTTCAGATCTGCCACCAGAGCCTCAAGGTTTTCCTTGATGTTCTCGGCAGAGAATTCAACATTACCCAGCGGAGCGTGGATAATACCGTTCTTGTCGGTACGGTAACGAACCTGACCGGCCTTGGCGTTCTTGACCGCAGTCTCAACGTCCGGCGTGACGGTACCAACTTTCGGGTTCGGCATCAGGCCGCGGGGCCCCAGGATCTGACCCAACTGACCTACAACACGCATGGCATCGGGAGTGGCAATAACCACATCGAAGTCCATGTTGCCCTTTTTAACTTCGTCTGCCAGGTCATCCATGCCAACAATATCGGCACCAGCGGCCGTTGCCTTCTCAGCATTGGCGCCCTGGGTGAACACAGCAACACGAACGGTCTTGCCAGTACCGTGGGGAAGAACCGTGCTGCTACGTACAACCTGGTCGGATTTACGTGCATCCACACCCAGATTAACGGCAACGTCCACGGACTCCTTGAACTTGACGTTCTGACCCAGCTCAACCAACAACGCAACGGCCTCGTCTACAGAGTAGGCGCGGGTGGAATCAACTTTTTCGCGGATCAGCTTCTGACGCTTGCTCAGCTTTGCCATGTTACAGGCCCTCCACGTTCAGGCCCATACTACGGGCTGTTCCTGCAATGGTACGAACCGCTGCATCCATATCGGCTGCAGTAAGATCCGGCTCTTTGGTTTTGGCAATCTCTTCAAGCTGCTCACGGGTCACGGTACCAACCTTGTCGGTATTCGGACGACCGGAACCGCTCTTGATGCCAGCCGCCTTTTTCAGCAGGACCGGTGCAGGCGGGGTCTTGGTGATGAAGGTAAAGCTGCGATCACTGTATACCGTGATAACAGTCGGAATCGGCAGGCCCGGCTCCATATCCTGGGTCTGAGCGTTGAACGCCTTACAGAATTCCATGATATTCACACCGCGCTGACCCAAAGCAGGACCAACGGGGGGACTCGGGTTGGCCTTGCCGGCAGCAACCTGAAGCTTGATATATGCTTCGATTTTCTTTGCCATGATAGCTCTCCTGTGGGTTCTGACGCCTTTCGGCTCCCCTGTTTCTACAACTGCATTAAGCAGACACAAAAAGCCCGCGTCGCATTAGCGCGCGAGCTTTTAGCCTTCAGGCTACGACTTAGTCTTTCTCAACCTGCCCAAACTCCAGCTCTACCGGAGTTGAACGACCAAAGATAAGCACCGCAACCTTGACTCGACTCTTTTCGTAGTCAACTTCTTCCACAACGCCGTTAAAGTCCGCGAACGGTCCTTCAACAACGCGTACAATCTCGCCCGGCTCAAACAGCGTCTTGGGCTTCGGCTTATCGGCGCCACTCTCAACTCGACGCAGAATAGCCTCCGCTTCACGCTCTGTGATCGGCGCCGGCTTGTCCTTGGTACCACCAATAAAGCCAAGCACACGCGGCGTATTCTTCACCAGATGCCAGGTGGCATCGTCCATTTCCATCTGGACCAACACATAACCGGGATAGAACTTGCGCTCACTCTTGCGCTTCTTCCCGTCACGCATCTCAACAACTTCTTCGGTGGGAACCAGAATCTCACCGAACTGCTCTTCCATGCCGTTAAGAGCCACACGCTCTTTCAGAGTGCGCATTACGTGCTTTTCAAAGCCAGAATACGCATGAACGACGTACCAGCGCTTAGCCATTGCCCACTCCTGTTAACCGATAAATCCGGCGACCAGCCAACTGATCAGCGAATCCATTCCCCACAACAACAACGCCACAACCAGCACAAAGACCACCACAATAACGGTAGTCTGAACCAGCTCGGGCCTTGTGGGCCATACTACTTTCCGGATTTCAACCCTGGCCTCTTTCAGCAGCGTCGCAAAACGACGACCGCGGTCAGTCTGCAGCGCAACAAAAGCCGCCACCAACGCAAGAGCCACAAGAGCCAGAACACGATACAGCAGTGACTCGGCACTAAAATACTGATTCCCCACCACACCGATGGCAATCAGAACAAACACAACCAGCCACTTCAGGGTATCGAAACGGCTGGTTGACTGAACGGCTTTTGACTCCATAGGAATCAGCTTATGTATCCGGATGTTAAAAAATGGCAGGCCAGGAGGGAATCGAACCCCCAACCTGCGGTTTTGGAGACCGCTGCTCTGCCAATTGAGCTACTGGCCTGCACCGAAACAACTCAGTGCAACTACAATCGAGTAACCCGAGGGTTACTCGATGATCTTGGCGACTACGCCGGCACCAACGGTACGGCCACCTTCGCGGATCGCGAAGCGCAGACCATCTTCCATGGCGATCGGAGCAATCAGGGTAACATTCATCTTGACGTTGTCACCCGGCATTACCATTTCCACACCTTCCGGCAGTTCGCAAGAACCGGTTACGTCGGTGGTACGGAAGTAGAACTGCGGACGGTAGCCCTTGAAGAACGGAGTATGACGACCACCTTCTTCTTTGCTCAGCACGTACACTTCACACTCAAACTTGGTGTGCGGCTTGATGGAGCCCGGTACACACAGAACCTGACCACGCTCTACGTCGTCACGCTTGGTACCACGCAGCAGAACACCAACGTTCTCACCGGCACGGCCTTCGTCCAGCAGCTTGCGGAACATCTCAACACCGGTACAAGTGGTCTTCACGGTATCCTTGATACCAACGATTTCCACTTCGTCACCCACCTTGATGATGCCACGCTCAACACGACCGGTTACCACAGTACCACGACCGGAGATGGAGAATACGTCCTCAATCGGCATCAGGAACGGCTGATCAATCGCACGCTCCGGCTCAGGGATGTAGTCGTCCAGGGCCTCTACCAGCTTCTTGACAGCGGTAGTACCCATCTCGTTGTCGTCCTTACCTTCCAGCGCCATCAGCGCGGAACCGGTAATGATCGGCGTGTCGTCGCCCGGGAAGTCGTACTGGCTCAGCAGGTCACGAACTTCCATCTCAACCAGCTCAAGCAGCTCTTCGTCGTCTACCATGTCGGCCTTGTTCAGGAACACGACAATGAACGGTACACCAACCTGACGGGACAGCAGGATGTGCTCACGAGTCTGCGGCATGGGGCCGTCAGCTGCGGAACAAACCAGGATCGCGCCGTCCATCTGAGCCGCACCAGTGATCATGTTCTTCACATAATCCGCGTGGCCCGGGCAGTCAACGTGAGCGTAGTGACGAGTCGGAGAATCGTACTCTACGTGGGAAGTCGCGATGGTGATACCACGCGCCTTCTCTTCCGGTGCGTTGTCGATCTGGTCGAACGCACTGGCAGTACCTGTACCCCAGACTTCGTGACACACACGAGTCAGTGCAGCTGTCAGAGTGGTCTTACCATGGTCTACGTGACCAATGGTGCCCACGTTCAAGTGCGGTTTACTGCGTTCAAATTTTTCTTTAGACATTCGACCAATCTCCCTAATCAACCCAAATCGCAACGTTGACCGGATAAAATAGTGGAGCTCATGACCGGAATTGAACCGGTGACCTCATCCTTACCAAGGATGTGCTCTACCGACTGAGCTACATGAGCATTTCTAAACTAAACTGGAGCGGGCAGCGGGAATCGAACCCGCGTCATCAGCTTGGAAGGCTGAGGTAATAGCCACTATACGATGCCCGCGAGCAATTAGTGGTGGAGGGGGCAGGATTCGAACCTGCGAAGGCGATGCCGTCAGATTTACAGTCTGATCCCTTTGGCCACTCGGGAACCCCTCCGAGTCGAATTCGCCCAAGCGAATTCGTCAAAACTAAAAGTGGAGCTGGCGGACGGAATCGAACCCCCGACCTGCTGATTACAAGTCAGCTGCTCTACCAACTGAGCTACGCCAGCTCACATTCGCCTCGTCAGCGAGGGCGGTATACTACGGACTTTTTTTCGGCGTTGCAATACCTTCACAACGCTTGATTTCGACTAAATCGAAATCCTCCGAATAATCCGCCTCCAACGCCTCGACCTGCTCTGAATCTTCAAACAGGCCCGCCTCAAAAGAGAGCGCGTAGCTTATCTGATTTCGGGGGAAGATGGCCAGTACTGCATTGAGATTCTGGCGATTTTTTTCTTCCAGAACCGAAATTGCCGCCTCCCGCGACTCAAACAGGCCCAAGGAGATCGCGTTGCGGCTTTCTCCTTCAGTCACCAGGTAGGAGTCGATCCCCCTGCGCTGGATATCACGAAACATCTTGCGAGCCTGATCCGCTGGCTGGGGCGGGATAAGCACCCAATGCAATGGAGCCAATTCGCGCTCACGCCGCTCAACGATGTATTCATCCCGCGTCATCTCCAATGTCGTTGCCGCTTCATGCAGGTCGACCTCGGATTCAAACCAACCCAGACGGACACAATAAAGAAGAGAAGGAGGAGGTGATGGAGAAGGAGCCGGGGTTGCAGCAAAACCTTCCGCCTCAGGTTTGAGAGTTGCCACCCGAGGTAACCTGCCGTCACCCGCCCCCACACCACGCGACTGCGATTGAGGAGAGCTCCCGTAGTACCACAGCGCAGCATTAGCCAGCAGCAAAATCATCGCTAGCCACTTCATGGGCGCCCCACCGCCTCCGCATCAATCGCAGCCAAACCTTCCAGCACAAGATCCGGAAGATGCTCCGCTTCAAGCCCGGCCGCCAGAATGCCGGATGCATCCCCTCCCGTTACCAGAACACGACCAATGGCTCGCGCATGACAGTCATGTTGAATATGCTCAGCGATGGATTGCCAAAGCCAGAACAGCCCATGATGAACACATTCGGTGGTCGAGCTCCCAGGATCACCGGCATTCGACCGGTGATCCTCAAAGCCGATCCTTGCCGCATCATTCCTCAGGCTCCGCAGCATCATTTGGCGCCCCGGGAGAATGTAACCGCCCAAATGCTTGCCGTGGGCCCCGACATAGTCAATCGTAATTGCACTACCAGCATCAACGACAGCGAACCCGTCACGATGCCTGATCCACGCGCCGTACATACCGTGCCAGCGATCCGCGCCCATTTTTTCAGGGTGTTCATAGGCATTCACCAGCCCGGCACGCTCAACCTCCGACCAGTAGAAACAGGGTTTCACGGGGGTATAGCAGGACAACGCCTCGGCCAGGTCGCGACGCTTGTCTTCTGATGCCACCGTGGAGACGGCAACACGGGAGATCTTGCCCCCCGCGCCTGACAGAGCGGCAAATGGATCGCTGGCGAGCGCCCCAACACCCTCCAACACCCTGATGTTGCCATCCATCAACTGCCACTTTACACGGGTGTTTCCCGCATCAATCAGCAATCTCACAACTGCACCCGCAAACTTATCTCGCCCGCCCGCACGGCAGTTACACCATCCTCGGTTTCAAGCAGATAATTGCCCGAACCATCAATACCCACACCAACACCCGCCAGACCTCCCTGACTTGCCACCAGGGACTTCCCGGCAAAAATATCTCTCTGCTGCCAGCGTTCCCGGAATGCCGAAAAGCCACTTTCAGAAAATTCGTCAGCCGCACCAACCAGGGAATCGATCAGGCTGGCCGCCAATTCATTCCTCGCCCAATCCACCCCCGGACTTGCGACCGAGAGGCTGTCCCAGGCCTGGGTCACACCTTCCGCCTGCTTCATATGAACATTCAGGCCGATGCCCGCCACTACCCGGACGACCCCCTCTTCCAGCTCTCCCTGCAATTCCACCAGAATACCGGCCACCTTGCCTTTACCCAGGAAAATGTCATTGGGCCACTTCAGGCCGACCTGCCCGGAGCCCATCACCTCCAGGGCCTCAGCGGCAGCCACACCCAACACCAGGCTCAATCCGTCGAGCATGGCAAACCCACCGTGGAACGTCAGCCCCAGGCTCAGATACAGGTTCTGGCCACGAGGGCTCTGCCATTCACGCCCTCTGCGTCCTCGCCCGGCAGTCTGGTGATCGGCTATACACACGGGAACTGCTGGCGTTCCCGGCGCCGGCCGATGACGGATAATCTCTGCATTGGTTGAGTCGACCTCATCCCGAACATCCAGCCTGACACGGCGACGCAAGGGCTCCGGGATGCGTCCAAGAATCGCCTTGCTTTCGAGGAGATCAACGGCAGTTATCAGGCGGTAACCCTTGCCGCGGATGGTTTCAATTTCATAACCTTCGTCTGCCGCCCTTTTAACCTGCTTCCAGATTGCCGTTCGACTGATACCCAGGCGGGACGCAAGAGATTCCCCGGAATGAACCTGACCGTCCGCCATAAGACTTATTAGAGCTCGGGATTTCATCGGATAAAGCCTGAGAGTTTGAGAGGATCAAAGCGGGATTAAACAACAGCGGGACTCAAAAAACAAAGAGACGCATAAAAAAGCCGGCCAACCCCGGCTATCAATCAGGGAATGGGCGTTGCAGTCAGATTCGCCTTGATGTCAAAATTCTGCATGTGGACCCCATAGACAGCCGTCTGGGCGCCGCCAACCGGGTGCACAAGATCAACATTGTTGATGGACAGCTCCTTGAACCGACTTTGCGCCCTGACTGCGAACCCCAGCGGACGATTTTCCAGATCCGCGGAGGAAGGTGCCGACTCATAGCGATAACCTTCGGCGGCAGCAGCATCCATGATCTTCTCATCCCCACGTAAACCCGACACCCCGAGAGAATCCGGCCCATCGCCTTTTTTCACAACCCTGGTCTGGTAGACATCGACAGATACATCGGTACGAACACCAAAAGTATTGTCGTCGACACCATCACCGTCAAAGTCGCCGCCGTCGCTGGTATGAATGTCATTGAGCACCAGCCGGGTTCCGGTACCGTTGATCGCCAGGCCACTACCATCAATTTCCCGGTTGGTCTCCCAGGTAAAGGCATTCTTGCGGGAATCATCCACGGCCTTCGCAAGAATCTGTTTCATCCTGACGGTAATGCCCTCATCACCCCGGTCCTGCCACATCCCGCCCGATGCTGTACAGGCGGCCGTGACTCCAACACCCCCGGCACAGACCTCACCGGAACCTCCCGGGACAATCGTTACCCCGCTCCCGAATTCGTACGTCTGAACCACAAAGCGACCGAAGCTCTGACCCGAATCCTTATCGCCCAGGCGGAGATTACCGACATCCAGGGTGCTCCAACTCTCGCCAGTGTTGAAGGCCACCCCTTCCTCCGTAACATCGATGGTCATATCCCGGATGTGACCGTCGTAACTGAGGTCACTCAACCACACCCCCTTCTGGCCGTTTTCCCCGGAGCCGTCGTTGTAGGGTGAAGCGATCAAAGCCGCCCGACCGTTTCGGATCTGAATGTCCGAATTAATAGTGAGACCTTCCCCACTGGCACCGCCTGCTCCGAGCGTCATCTGGCCGTCCAGTTCGAACTCGTAAGCCGGATAGAAGCCCAGGGCCAGCAACAGTTCGGTTCCACCCTGCAGCGGCGCATCTTCGTCGCCCACCTGTAAACCGTTTATCCGGTAACCCGCCTTGACTCCCTCAAAGCCGATCCTCAGACCATCGTAAAAGCGGGTACCATTTCTGACTTCGCCCCGCGTCACGTTCACCGTTATGTCGCCCCGCCCCCAAGATTGCAGGCCGTTGAAAATCACACGGTTACCGTCTTCGGTGTAGCTCAGGTCAGCCTGTGCAAGACTCCACTCGGTCGCCAGCCTCAGCCCCTGTCCGCCCGCATCGGGATGACCTCCTCCCTGAAGATACAGCGCGTTTGTGTAATGACGCCCCTCGAATTCCCGGTCTTGTAGCAGAAAAGAAAGATTCACTTCCCCAAGGCTGCGCCCACTGGCCCCCATTTCAATCGCGCCGATGTTTACTTCGCCGCTCATCGACCCCAACGTCAACCCCAGCGCTGGTCGCCCTTTCCAGTCATCAGTCACATCCAGACGCAAGTCGCTCACCCGGTAGTGCCCGCTGATGTCACGCAGGGAGAGCGCATTGCCGTCATCACGATAGATAAAGTGGGCGCTGTTAATGGTTGTCTCGTGGTCAATTCTCAAACCCTCTCCGGTGCGCCCCCCTGCCTTGAGATCGGTGGTTGTCGTTAAATCGAATGCCCCGCTTATACTGCCGTAACTGGGTAGTGCAGCACCGGTGGCTACATCTGTTGAATGACCATGATTGAGCGGGTTGTTGCTGTAGCGGATAGCGCCAATGTCATAGGAACCTACAATGCGCGGCGCCTCCAGGCGGAGGGTTTCGTCCACGACATCCAGGGTGACCCCAAGAGCCTCCATGGTCAGCGTCATATTATCCAGGAAGATTTCATTTCCGTTGGTGCGATATCCCAGACGCCCCGCTGTCATGGTGTATGCAGAATCGAAGGTATATCCAGATCCGCCGAGCGCACCACCCGGGCGGATACGCAAATACCCTTTCAGGCTGTGATCGAAGAAAAAACCGCCCATGCTCAGCCCCGGGGCACCGGCGAGGCGCACGTCGCCGAACTCTATTCTGCGATCTTCAATCAGATAGTCCAGATTCAGGGCCGCATCGTCGGTAATATCCACCTTCACCCGATGAAATGCCTGGCCTTGCGGATCTGTAGCTGACCCAACCCGAAAATCTTCCAGATGAATGCCATTACCATCATCGAAGTATGAGACGCGGTCGGCCGTCATCTCCACCTCCATCTCAAGGGTAATGCCACCCTGGCCACGGATGGCAGCCAGGTCAGCATCATCAAGGCGCTGCATCTCTGCCAGCACCAGGCCGGGGAACACCAGTGCCACACCAGCAGCACAAGACCAACCAGCCAGGAAATTAACGCGGCTCATCATGACATCCCCTCATGGGTTTCCCGTGGGGAACACCAGCAGGTTTCCCTCCATGACAACCTCTCCCTGCATTCCCACGGAGAAGATATCCGTTTGCTGAAATCCGGGGTCCGTGGGCCGGGCAGTACTGCTGGCAGCAATCTTGAACCGTACATCGTTAAACCTGACGGTATTGGGCAACCCCAACTCCAGCACATCCCCCTGGAACAGCTCGCCGTCACCACCGAACCCCGAATCGATCGTCCGCACCCTCAGGGTCAGCCCCTCAAAAGCGAAGTTTCCGCGAATATCGTCCAACACCATCCAGCCCCCATTCTCCTTCAGGCGGTAGGCAAATCGGGCTCCACACTTCCTGGCTTCATCATCACAGCCGCCAAAGTAGCTATTTTCAATGGGACCACCGAGTTCGTTAATGCTCACATCACCGGACAGATAAATTCCGCCTTGACCCGACACATCACCAAGCGCCTGGTCATCCAGCCGCTTCAGTTCCGCAGCGGCCAGCCCCGGAATGGAAAGCCCCACCGCGCACAACAGCAGGGAAACGATCGCAGGAGCAACGGCAGTCATGGCGCAAGATCCCTGGTTCGAATTTCGAGATGCTGGATCAACATCCCTTCCACTCTCATTGAGCCGAAATCCCGGTCACTCACACTGAAGTTGCCAATCCGGAGATTGCTGCGGTAATTCGGGTTGGTGTAATAATCTTCATAGAAATCCCATGTTGCGGGAGTACTGCTGCCTCGAAGGCCATCGGCACCGATCTCCCCCGTTGCTGGTTGCTGGATCGCGGCCACCTCGACAACAAAGTTACCGGCACCGTCCACATCAAAGAACACAGGCTGCAGCTCGTTACCGATGGCCAGTTCAAGCGCGAAATCCTTGAGCAACACCCGGGAACCGCAGGACTCGCCGCTCTGGTCACAGGCATGGATGGAAAGTTCCGGAGAGTAGAAGTTGAGCTTGAACTGCCCCACCATTTGGCGGCGATTGTTATCCCCCCACAAGCGTAGATAGCTGCCGTCGATCACCGCACTCACGGCATGGATATTGATATTCGCTGAACGGTCATCCCCGACTGCCACATTCATCTGCAAACCAACATCCGGACGCTCGCCAATGTAATCTGTGGTCGCAGGCCGGCTGGAGCAGGATCCCGACCCCAAAACGGCCGACGCACTGATGCAATCGAATCCCTGGGTCGGATTAACCATCGCAGGGGCGGCAAATTCCAAGACCGCCTTGTCCGCCACACCAATCGTATTTCCGTCAACCACATCGATGCGGTAGGGGTTGATCAGGCGCCCGAGATTAACCGGACTAAGATTCTGGCCATAATTGCTGCCACTACCGGATATATATAGGTGGTTGACGGTAATATCCACATCCCGGCCATCCGTGCTGGTTATGCCGCCAATTTTGAATATACGGCCCTGATCCCCGCTTGCGTCGGGAACGTCAGTGCCGTGGGAGAACTTGAAGGCTTCCAGCACTATACCCACCCCGGCCCCGTCCACCTCGGAAAGCTCGGTATCATTCATGCTCTCAAGTTCGGACCAGCCCTGGCTGGAATACACCGTCATCCAGGCTCCAGCTAGCAGGATCATCACCCAGCGAGGCGTCACCGGGCGGCTCTGTGTTTTTACCCGACAAAACATCAGAACAGCCCCTGCCCACGATCAATGTATTCCACTCGCTGGCGCTCAATTCCGCCCAGCGCCTCATTCAGGTTGAACTCGACTGAGCCATTAGGAATATTGAAGAAGCCACCACTGCTCGCCCGGATGAAGTCTTCTGGCGTGAGATTCGTCTTGGAAACATCATCCAGCCAGTCCAGATCTTGCGTCTGGAACGAAAGGAACAATCCGGATTCGGGTCCGACAATTGCCCGCTCACCGTTGATTTCACCCAACTCGCCAACCGGGAGGCTCTTGAAATCGGTCAACGAAAAACAGGCTTGAATTCCCAGCACCTGACAGTCCTGAGCAATAATATGGACATCACTCCCATGAACTTCGATCTGGGAGCTACTAAAGGCACCCGCCCCCTGAATCAGGAGGCGTGTAAACAAAGGCACATCTTCGACGACAAAGGTTTCTCCGTTGGGCACACCGGCGTATTCAGCCCTTATGGGATCGAGCTCCCCTAGCCTGGGATCCCCCTCCTCACCATAGACCAGCTCGGCCCGACTGGTGATCGCATTACTACCAACCAGGTAAGGCGCCAGCGCCACGATGATTGCGTCGAAAAGGTTGCCGTCGGTATTGGCTTCACTGAGCCCCTCCCCTTGGTCGACAATGTCGATATTCACATTACCGGTCAGGGACTGGATATCACCGGATAACACCCCCATAGCTTCACCAAACCCCAGCCGCACTCCGACAACCTCATCGCTCGATTCATCGAAGGCAAACTCAAAAAACGGATTGCTCAGGGTAAAAGGAACGATCTCGCCTTCAGCGTAGGCGGAGCCATCAGGTTTATATTGTCTGGCAAATTCCGGATTGCGGTCAAAGTAGGGCTGGTTGTTGATGTAACCCAGGGAAAAGTTCTCGATGAGCACATCTGAGGAGCCGGCGTCTTCCCCAGCCCGCTCATATCGACCGATTTCAAGAGTATCGATATTGGTCTGAATATCGACATCCATACCAAGGTTTACCCTGGTATAGGTGGTGTTATCCGTCTCGTCAGGATGGTACTGGCGATCAATAGACACGAATGCCTGGCCGGTAACCTCCGATAGCTGATCGTCGGATATCGGGCGCAACTCCGCACAGATACTGGTGGCCGCTGTTGCCAGCAGCAAAAAGAATCCGGTCTGCTTGCTCATAATCACATCTCACTGTAAGCCGCTGTTGTTTTTTTAGCGCGGCAATAAAGCACTACGGATGTTAAATGAGCGTCTCTGAAGCTGGCTCTTTTTATTCTTTGGCCAGTTTGTATACAGAAGTTTACCTTTATATACACAGTGTCACTGTGCGCGACGTCATAAAATGGGGAGAACGAGAGTTTCCTTCAGGCAATAAAAAACCCCAACATCGAGGATGCTGGGGTTTTTCGG
>JAKLLS010000005.1 GCA_022014155.1 Marinobacter sp.
GTGTTCATTGGCAAGCTGGATGACTGGGATATGATGAAGCCCGGTGTGCCCGAGAGCGTCCGGTGTGTGTCCTACCCGCTGAGCCCACCCAACGATTTCGAAACCTGGGATGATCTGGTGGCCAAGTTCCCGCCCATGGAAGAAAACACCACCCGGGACGCGGATGAACTGGCGACCATCGTTTACACCTCCGGCAGTACCGGTCGTCCGAAAGGTGTGATGCTGAGCTTCCGCAATATGGCCTTTGCCGCCACTGGAGGCACCGAAGTGCTGGGCGTGGGGCCGGACGAGCGCATGCTGTCCTACCTGCCATTGGCCCATGTGTTTGAGCGTACGTTTGTGGAGCTGGGTTCCCTGTATGCCGGGTTCCACCTGTTCTTTGCGGAATCCCTCGACACCTTTGTGCAGGATCTCCAGCGTGCCCAGCCAACCCTGTTCCTGTCCGTACCGCGCCTTTGGGTGAAATTCCAGCACGGTGTGCTGCAGAAGCTGCCCAAGAAAAAACTTGAAAGACTGCTTAAGATTCCAATCGTAAATGGTCTGATTAAAAAGAAAATTCTTAAAGGGCTTGGCCTGGACAAGGTGAAGCTGGCCGGCAGTGGTTCGGCGCCGCTGTCCCACGATGTACTGGACTGGTACCGCAACCTTGGCCTGGAACTGCTGGAAGGTTACGGCATGTCCGAGAACTTTGCCTATTCCCACATGAGCAAGCCCGGACGCTCCCGCACCGGTTATGTGGGTGAGGCGGCGCCCGGCGTGGAAGTGAAGATCAGCGACGTGGGCGAGATCCTGGTCAAGAGCCCGGCCACCATGATGGGTTACTACAAGGACGAAGAGAAAACCCGCGAAACCTTCACCGAAGACGGTTTCCTGAAAACCGGTGACAAGGGTGAGATTGACGAGATGGGCCGCCTCAAGATAACGGGCCGCATCAAGGAAATCTTCAAAACCAGTAAGGGCAAGTACATTGCCCCGGCGCCGATTGAAAACCGCCTGATGTCCCATGACGCCATCGAGATGGTGTGTGTGTCCGGCGCCAACCAGACCCAGCCCCATGCGCTGGTGATGCTGGGCGAGGATACCCGCCCGAAACTGGCGGATGAGGCCTTCCGCAAGAATCTGGAAGCCAGCTTCCAGGATCTTATCAAGGAAGTGAACAAGACGGTGGATCCCCATGAGCAACTGGCGTTCATTACCGTCGTCAGCGATGAATGGTCCATCGAGAACAGCTTCCTGACACCAACGCTGAAACTGAAGCGCAACGTGGTGGAGGATGCCTACCAGGAGAAGGTGGACAGCTGGTACGCCCAACGCCAGCCGGTGATCTGGCAGTAAGACCCGCGAATCAAGGTGCGGAGCCCTCCGCGCCTGAAGACCGAAAGGCCCGGATTGTTCCGGGCCTTTTTAATTATTGGTCACAAAAAGGCTACATAAGTCGCATAGGGCAAGCGCTTGCAAGGGAATAAACTGAGGACAATTCAGGAGGGAGTATGACTCAGTTAGCCCGTTTCCAGAAACGCATCCACGAATCCATTCCGTTGACCCGGGCCCTTGGCCTGGAGGTGCTTTCCTATGACGGCCATGCCCTGTTGGTGAGTGCACCGCTTGAGCCCAACCATAATCATCAGGGCACCGGTTTCGGTGGCAGTGTCTATTCGGTCGCGGTTACGGCAGCCTGGGGGCTGGTCGAGCTCGCGCTTGCGGATATGGGGCTGTGGGGCAATGTGATGGTCCAGAGTGGGAATATGGATTATCTGATGCCCGTAGAGGGGGATTTCTATGCCCTCTGTCGTCTTCCCGCAGGGGAGATTCCGGATCGCTTCAGGAAGAGCCTGGCGCGTCACGGCAAGGCTCGTATAGCCCTGCACGCGGACGTCTATTGCGGTGAACCGACGACCGATCCGAAGGGCTCTCCGGTAGCCACCTTCCAGGGGCGCTTTGTGGTGCAGGACGCCAGCTCACGCCCGATCTTCTGATCGTTTCTGCTCAGTACCCTGGCATCAGGCGATGCTGCGGGTGTTGGAGATTGATCGGCTCATCAGGATGATGGGAATAATCCCCGCCAGTACGATAATCAGGGCCGGTAGTGCGCTGTGGGCGAGCCGTTCGTCGGAGGCAAACTGGTACACATAGGTTGCCAGGGTCTCGAAATTGAACGGCCGCAGGATCAGTGTTGCCGGCAATTCCTTCATGCAGTCGACGAACACCACCAAAGCAGCGGTAATCAGCGTTCCCCGAAGCATGGGCAGATGCACCCGTAACAGGGTGCTGCCGGGTGAATGCCCCATGGAGCGGGACGCCATATCCATGCTGGGAGTGATTTTCTGCAGCGCGCTTTCCACGCTGCCTGCGGATACCGCCAGGAAGCGCACCGTGTAGGCAAACACCATGGCAAAGGCCGAGCCGCTCAGCAGCAGGCCGGTGCTGATGTTGAAGGTGTCACGCATCAGTCCGTCCAGCCAGTTGTCGAAACCTGCCAGGGGAATGATCACACCGACGGCCAGCACCGCGCCGGGCATGGCGTAGCCCAGGCTGGAGAGGCGCATCATGATCTGCATGCCCCGGGTGTCATGCAGGCGCCGGCTGTAGGCGAGGGTGACGCCAATCAGCAGGGTGGTGAGGGCTGCGGTGCCGGACAGGAACAGGCTGTTCAGGGTGTTGCGGATAAAGTCGGAGTTCCAGCTTTCGTCAAAGTATTCCCAGGCGTACTGGCCCAGGGTGAGGGCCGGAATCACAAAGCCCAGGATGACCGGCACGGCGCACACAGCGATGCAGATCATCTGGCGCGGCCTGGACATCGTGAAGCGGCGAATCGGGTCCCGGTTATCCCGGGCGGCGAACTGTTGTTGCCGGCGGCGGGAATAGCGTTCCAGGGTGACCAGGATCACCACGAAGACCAGCATGGTGGTGGCGATCTGCGCGGCGCCGCCGAGGTTGCCCAGGTTCATCCAGGTATCGAACAGGCCGGCGGTCAGGGTCTGAACGGCGAAGAAATCAACGGTACCGAAATCGTTGAGGGTTTCCATCAGCACCAGGGACAGGCCCACGGCGATGGCGGGGCGGGCGATGGGCAGAACCACCCGGAAAAACGTACTGATGGCCGAATGCCCCAGGCTGCGGCTGACGGCGAACAACGAAGGGGACTGCTCCAGAAAGGCGGCCCGGGCCAGCAGGTAAACGTAGGGGTAGAGTACCAGCCCGATCATCAGGGTGGCGCCTTCCAGGGTGCGGATTTCCGGGAACCAGTAGTCCCCGGCGCTTTCCCAGCCGAAGACTTCCCGCAATGCTTTCTGGACCGGCCCGGCATAGTCGAGCAGGCTGGTGTACACGTAGGCGATGACGTAGGCGGGAACGGCAAAGGGCAGCAGCATGGCCCATTCAAAGAAGCGACGCCCGGGAAATTCGCACATGGTCACTGCCCAGGCCGTTGCCAGCCCGATCACCAGGGTAATGCCGGCCACGCCAAGCATCAGTTTGAAGGTGGTAATCAGATAGCGGGGAAGCGTGGTGTCCAGCAGGTGGGGCCAGATGTTCTCATCAGGGAACAGGGCCAGGAAAAGAACCGATACAACGGGCAGTGCAACGATTGCTGTGGTAAGGGCAGCGGATATGAGCCACCGCTTTGAGGTGCGTTTTGCCAGCAGGGGCTGACCTAGCCCGGTTTCACCGCTGGTGCCTGCCTCGGTCATGTCGTTCCTTTTGTGCTCCTGAAAAGAGCCACGATTCTAGTCACCTGCGGCTGTCGCTGCAATGACTGGTATAGCCAGTTGGCGGGATTTATGGTCCTTGCAGACAAAAAAGGGTGGGCCAGGCCCACCCTTTCTGGACAGAGACCGGCTTACAGGTTGTCGTAATCGACCCGGTCAACCAGTTTGACGGCTGCGTTGCGGTTATTGGCGATTTCCTGCAGTGACAGCTGGTCAGGGTTGATCTCACCCCATTCCGCCACTTGGCCGGAAGGGCTGACGTTCGGATTTGCCGGGTATTCGGTGTTTGCCTCGGCGTAGATGCGCTGTGCTTCCTCGGTGGAGAGGAATTCCATCAAACGAACGGCGTTGTCGCGGTTGGGCGCGCTCTTGGTGAGCTGGATGCCGCTGATGTTGATGTGGGTGCCACGATCGTCGGCATTCGGGAATACCAGGCGAACGGCTTCGGCAGCTGGGCGCTGGTTCTCATCGTTCAGCATGTTGCCGTAGTAGTAGCTGTTACCGATGGCGATGTCACACACACCTTCGGCGATGGCCTTGATCTGGTCGCGGTCGCCACCCTGGGGCTTACGGGCCAGGTTGTCTTTGACGCCTTCCAGCCACTGCTCGGTTTCTTCTTCACCGTGGTGGGCGATCATGGATGAGATCAGGGCGATGTTGTAGGGGTGCTTGCCGCTGCGGGTACAGATGCGGTTGTCCCACTTGTCGTCGGCCAGTTCTTCGTAGGTGGTGATTTCACCTTCTTCAACACGGTCCTTGGAGGCAAAGATCAGGCGGCCGCGGGTGGTCAGGGCAAACCATTTGCCATCCGGGTGGCGCAGGTGTTCCGGAATGTTGTTGGCCAGGGTCTCGTTTTCCAGGCTGGCGACCAGATCACGCTCGACCAGTTCGTTGATGCGGGAGATATCGACGGTCATCACCAGATCTGCCGGGCTGTTGCGACCTTCACGCTCCAGGCGCTCGGCCAGGCCCTTTTTGGCGAATACCACGTTGGCCTTGATGCCGGTTTCTTTTTCGAATGCGTTGAGCAAGGGTTCCAGCAGGTAAGCCTGACGGTAGGAATAGATGTTCACTTCGCCATCAGCGGAAGCGCTCAGGGGCATGACAGAGAGTGCCATGGTGGCGGCTGCAGCCAGTTTCATTCGCATAGTGTGACGTCCTTTCTCAAGCAGGGTTGACCGCCGTTTTCTGATTTTGATTACGGCATTAAAAACGTCAACCATTCTCATTTGTGTTAGCGGTCCTGTCAAGTTGAGGATTGCAATTTTCAGGATGAATGGTGCTATGCTTCGGAAGATTATAAAAACCAAGTAAAAACCGGCGGATTCACAGTCTATGGTTGATCAGGATCGACGAGGCCACGGGCGCACGGCGATGAGTGCACAAGTGAAGGTATCTCATGATGTTTTCGGGGAGTTTCTGTTCTCGACCCGGGACATTTCCGATGGCGGTATCTTTATCGTCGTTGAAGGGGAGCCTTTTGACCCGGCGATAGGTGATACCGTGGAAGTGCAGGTTCAGGGGCTACCTGTTCCGGCGCCAGTGCTGGAGATGGAAGTGGTCCGCAAGAGTATCGACGGCTTCGGTTTGCAATTTGCGGATCAATAAACGGTTTTCCCCCCTTCTGTGTGGATAATGGCAGGTTCTGAATGCCCATTTCCAGCAGCGATCCGCCAGAATGAACTACCTCCGTATTCCCTTGGTTTGCCTTCTATACCTCCCGTTCGGTCTGACCGGGTGTGCGTCCTACTACAATCACTATGGCCTGTTTCCGGCAGAGAACTCCAGTGGTGAGGTGCGTCAGGTCCTGCTCAGCTGGCAGACGGCGGACTACCCGGATTGGTGGTTGGTGGCGGACAAATCCACGCCGATAACCCTGGCAACTCAATGCAGCAGCCGAATCTGGCGCCTTGCGGATGACTCCCATGAAATGGCCGGTGAGTGCGCCGGAGGGATTCGCGCCTGTGGCCAGCCGGGCCGGGATATTGTGGCCTTCCGTGGTGAACCTGCCGATGAGCAGGCAGCCTGCATGGCCATTAATCCCGACAATGAGCAGGCCCGGGTGGTTGATATCGGTACCTCGCTGGAGTTGATGGTGTCCTGTCGGCCCGTTGAGACTCATCGTGGTGATGGAGACGATCTTGAGGGAACCGATTACCTCCGTCCGTCGTCAGTGACGTACAGGGTCCACCTCCGCACATCTCCCCGGGGCGCATTGGATGCGGGACCCCCGGTTATGGATGACTCGATCTGTGACGCAGATTGACACTTTTGTACCAGAAGTGTGAGCTCCATCACGTTGCTACATTTTGTTTCTCCGTGATAGCTATGGTTACTCCATGTTGCTTTCCGGTTACTTTGAGCTACAGAAATGTAATGGACTCTTTTGCTGGTTGCGTCAGAATGGTGAGTATCGATAATTTTGATTAAAGGGGTACGTCGTGGGCGTTCGTCAAAGGAAAATCGCCGTACGAGATCTGGAAGTCGGCATGTTCGTATCCGATCTGGACCGGCCTTGGCATCAAACACCTTTCCCTATCCAGGGCTTCCATATTCGTTCCCAGGATGACATCCGCTCGGTCATTTCCCACTGCCAGTGGGTTGTGATTGATGTTGCGGAAGTGCGTGACAAGCTTGATGAGGTCAAGCCGGCAGGTCAGGTCTTCGGAAAGCGCTCCAACAAGAAGTATGGTGACAACCGGGAAGTGATTCAGCTGCCTCCGTTGCAGATCAAGGAGCCGGTCCGGTACGAAAATACCTCCACTCTCAAAAAGGAAATCAAGGTTTCGGGAACGGTGCTGGCCGATGCCGAAATGGCGCTGAATCAGGTGGCCACTGCTGTCAGACGTGAGGAAACGCCAGACCTGAGAGACGTGGCCAGGGTTACCCGCAAGATGGTGTCCAGCGTGATTCGCAACCCGGATGCCTTGTTGTGGCTGAGCCGTATCCGGGAGCACGACGACTTCGTTTATCGCCATGCCATGAATACGGCGATATGGGCCCTGGTGTGCGGTCGTCACCTTGGTCTGAATGAAGGTCTGCTTAACCATCTTGGTCTGGGGTGCCTGTTGTCACAGGTGGGCAAGACCGATCTTCCCGTTGAGATCCTGCAAAAGGAAGGCAAGCTGGATGCGGATGAGTTTGCCCGCTACCGGAGCTACGTTGAGCGGGGCGTGGCGATGCTGGATGGGACCGGTGTGTCCCGCGCGGTGATCAGTGTCGTCCAGGGACACCGTGAGCGTCATAACGGTTCAGGTTTCCCGGAAGGTGTCCGCGGGGACCGGATTCCATTACTGGCAAAGATTGGCGGTCTTGCCGAGTTTTTCGAAACTGTGATCACTCCACGGAACAGTTCCGATCCCCTGACGCCGGCAAAGGCGGTCAACCTCCTGTATGACATGCGTAACATCGAATTCCAGGGCGACCTGGTCGAGAATTTCATCCAGGCCGTCGGGATCTATCCCACCGGTAGTCTGGTGCAGCTTAATGATGGACAGCGGGGGATTGTCGTGTCCCATTCTGCGGATCGTCGTTTGTGGCCACAGGTGATGGTGATGACGGACCAAAATCAGGAGCCGTTGAAGATGGCCAAAGTAATAGATTTGGCGAGCTTCAATGAAGGCAAGGGACCGGCGGAAACGTTGTCCATTGCCGAGTGCCTGCCCCATGGTACGGAAGGGCTCAACCCTGAGCACTTTGATGTCACCGGAACGGAATCCCGCTGGAACCTGTCCCGATTGGTCGGTTCCTGATCCATCCGGAAGCCTCAGGCATTATCAGTCGATGATGATCCTGAGGCTTTTCCTTATCCATCGATAGGTATTCCGTGGACGGAAGTTGACGATGACTTCTGATTCGCCGCCACTATCACCCGCAATAAAGTACTCCACGTTTGCCGTTTGCCAGCTGAACGCATGAACCACCACATCCTGGTTGCGTGTGCTGATGGCCTCGACATTAGCCAGGTCGGTTTCCCCATTGATACGGCGAATGCTTACGCTCTTGATGCTGGTGTCGCTGGCCGGGTGGTTAGCGGTTTCGTTGTCCAGGTAGTAGCGGTTGCCGATGTCAGTGGTTATGGCATTGAGTTCCCGGGTCAGATAGTCCCGGGCTGCTTCGGTGTCAAAATCTTCCAGGCTGCGGCTAGCGTCCAGAATACGGTCGCGCCGGCTTTGCAGGTCTTCCTGGTAGTCCACATCGGGATCGCGCAGGTCTTCGTCTTCGGGCCGGGGTGGGGCGTT
Source organism: Marinobacter sp. (assembly GCA_022014155.1). GTDB lineage: Bacteria > Pseudomonadota > Gammaproteobacteria > Pseudomonadales > Oleiphilaceae > Marinobacter. The sequence continues at coordinate 7,949 of JAKLLS010000005.1, forward strand.
GTTGATCTCTTCCTGGGTGGGTGGTGTCTGACAGAGTTCATCATCTTCCGGGTAAAAGCAGATGGCTGCCAGCACCTGATTGGCCGGGGAGGGCGTGGTTCCCAGCGCGGTAAAATCGGTTTCGCTGACGGTGAAATCAATAGGGGCCGTCAGGTTGGGGAGTGCTTTATTCAGTTGCTGTACCACCCTGTCCCGAATCTCTATACCGTTGCCTTCGGTGATCCTTTCATTCCAGTTCAGGGCGAGCAGGAAGCGGGTGAGATTGAGTAGCGCGGTGTCAGTCATCAATTGCTGTTCGGTGATCTGGTGTGTTCGCAGCCCTTCGTTGTCGGTACCCGGGTTGTTCAGGTTTTCGCGGATATCGGCAAGGAAATCCAGTGGGGTAAGGTATTGGCTGGCGGGAACGTCCGTGGCGAGGGTCAGGTTGCCAACCCGAAACGTGACGCGCTCACCGGGGTAGTAGTGAAAGCGGCCGGCGCTGTCGGTTTGTTCGCTGCGGCTTGCAGTGGTGTAGTGCAGGCCGCTTATGCCATGGTACGTCAGTGAGCCGGTCCGGGTGTCGTCGCTGCTGCTTCCGCTGTCTCCGCCGAGGCAGCCCGATAAAGACAGTACTGCTATTAATGGCAGGGATAATTGAAAAAGATGAACGGATCTCATGGTGCTGCTTGAATTCCCTGGTCGTGCGGCCTGCCGTGTGGAAGCGTCTGGCTTCGCCGGGCCTTTTGTAAGTTGTTGTAACCGGCATTATAGGGAGCGGCGCCCGGGGATATCGGGAATCCTGTCGCAGTTTGGACCTTTTCCGGTCCCGTGAAATCCGCCGCTGTGACTTGAAAATTCCGTTGTTGCCACAACTTAAAACACTTCTGGTTTGACGGATCACGCAATTGGCCGGGCTCTTTGGCCCGACACGCCACTATTCTGGGTAGTTTATGACCAACGCATTGGAGATCGAGGGGCTGACCAAAACCTACGGTGATGGTTTCCACGCCCTCAAGGGTATCGACATGAACGTCAGGCAGGGCGATTTCTTCGCCCTGCTGGGCCCCAACGGGGCTGGTAAATCGACCACGCTGGGCATCGTGTGTTCCCTGGTGAACAAGACCGGGGGCAAGGTGCGGGTGTTTGGTCATGACATCGATACCCATCTCTCTGACGCCAAACTGAATCTCGGGGTGGTGCCCCAGGAGTTCAATTTCAATCAGTTTGAGAAGGTTTTTGACATTGTCACTACCCAGGCGGGTTACTACGGCATCCCGCTGAAGCAGGCCAGGGTGTCGGCTGAAAAATACCTGCGCAAGCTGGGGCTCTGGGACAAGAAGGATACCCCGGCGCGGATGCTGTCCGGGGGCATGAAGCGCCGGCTGATGATTGCCCGCGCCCTGGTGCATGAGCCCAAGTTGTTGATCCTCGATGAACCGACCGCAGGGGTTGATATAGAGCTGCGCCGGTCCATGTGGACGTTCCTGGAGGAAATGAACCGCCAGGGCACCACCATCATCCTGACCACCCACTATCTGGAGGAAGCCGAGGCTCTGTGTCGCAATATCGCGATCATTGACCATGGCCGAATCCTGAAACACACCAGCAAGCGTGAACTTTTGCAGCAACTGCATGTGGAAACCTTTGTGCTGGATACGGAAACCACGCTTGAAAGCGCCCCGGAGCTGGAAGGCTTTCCCTGCCGCTTGAGTGACGAAGGTGCGCTGGAAGTGGAGGTGCAGAAAGGCCAGGGCCTGAACCGGGTATTCGTTCAGCTTGAGCAACGGGGGATCAAGGTGGTCAGTATGCGAACCAAGGCCAATCGCCTGGAGGAACTGTTTATCCGGATGGTGGAAGAAAACGCTCACGAAGCCAGCGGAGATGTCGCATGAAGGTCCAGGCAATGGTTACAGCGTTCAACACCATCGTGATCCGGGAAATCCGGAGATTTACCCGTATCTGGCCACAGACCCTGCTGCCGCCGGCCGTCACCATGACGCTGTATTTCATCATTTTCGGTAACCTGATAGGTTCCCGGATTGGTGAGATGGGCGGCTTTGATTATATGTCGTTCATTGTACCCGGGCTGATCATGATGGCGGTGATCACCAGTTCCTACGCCAATGTGGTGTCTTCGTTCTTCTCGATGAAGTTCCAGCGCAGCATTGAGGAATTACTGGTGTCGCCGGTGCCCAACTGGATCATTCTGGCAGGGTATGTCTGCGGCGGAATGGCCCGCGGCCTGGGGATCGGGCTGATTGTGACGTTGTTGTCGCTGGGCTTCACGCGGCTGGAAATCCATAACCTGCCGATGGTGGTACTTACGGTGTTTCTGACGTCGGCGCTGTTTGCCCTTGGCGGGTTTATCAACGCCATGCTGGCCACCAAGTTTGATGATATTTCAATCGTACCGACCTTTGTGCTCACACCGCTGACCTATCTGGGTGGGGTGTTCTATAGCATCAGTATGCTGCCGGACTTTTGGCAGGGCGTGTCCATGATCAATCCGATTCTGTACATGGTGAATGCCTTCCGGTTTGGTATTCTGGGCGTATCGGATGTGAATCCCTTTGTGGCACTGGGTATGATCCTGGTGTTCATTGCCTTGCTGACAGCGATCTCGTTACGGATGCTCAAGCGTGGCAAAGGCATTCGCCACTAAATTTCAGCAGCCTTTGAACAGGACACTCCATGGCGCTTAACGATGCCCCCCTGGGCAAATCCAGTGAGTATCCGGACCGCTACAATCCGGACCTGCTTTTCCCGGTGCCCCGGGAGGAAAATCGTCGCCGCATTGGTCTGTCGGATGGGCGCTGGCCCTGGTTCGGGGAAGATCTCTGGCAGGCCTGGGAGGTGTCCTGGTTACGTGCTGATGGGGTGCCGGCCGTGGCCTGGGCGGAGATTCGTTTCCCCGCCGCCTCGCCATGCATTATCGAATCCAAATCCCTGAAACTGTATCTGAACTCTCTGAACCAGGCGGTGTTTTCGTCGCCCGAGCAGGTTGCGGATGTGATCACCCGGGACCTGTCCAGTGGCAGTGGCGCGGCGGTGCAGGTGACCATGCGCAGCGTGGATGAGGGCGCCATGGCGGAAGGCCGACCGCAAGGCTACGAACTGATCGACGGCGAAACCGTGGACGAGGTGACCTACGATTACGCGCCTGAATCCCTGTCGGCGTCCGGCGGGGTGGTATCGGAAAGCCTGTGTTCGCACCTGCTGAAAAGCAATTGCCCGGTCACCGGTCAGCCGGACTGGGCCACCGTGATGGTCCGGTATACCGGACCGAAACTGGATCGCAGGGGACTGCTTCGCTACATCGTCAGCTTCCGCCAGAAGCAGGACTTCCATGAGCACTGCGTGGAAACGCTGTTTACCGACATCATGGCAAGATGCAAACCGGAAGCGTTGATGGTGTGTGCCCGTTATACCCGCCGGGGCGGGCTGGACATCAACCCCTGGCGTAGTACCGATCCGGAGGATGGTTCCGGGGCCAGGCTGATTCGTCAGTAAGTATTCTGTGGGCGGGGTTAGCGGATTTCCTCTTCCTGCCGTAGCCGATCAGCCGCATCTTCCAGGGCGGTCAGGATCGCCTGGCGCTCCCGCTCGGAGATTTTTTCGGAATCCAGATACATGGCAAACCCGCTGTGTTCGTGTTCCAGGAAACTGCGGTTCGGGCCCATGTCCCGGCGGAAGTCCACCACTTCATAAATCGGTACCGGCTTGCCAAACCCTTTCACCGTAATCTCACCCTTGTCCCGGCACATGATGCGGTCCTTGATCAGTGAGAAGGTTTCATAGGACACCAGGATTTCACCTGGGTCGGACAGGGATTCCAGCCGGCTGGCCAGGTTCACTTCCTTGCCGATGATGGTGTAATCCATGCGGTTTTCCGCGCCAAAGTTGCCGACGGTGGTGTAACCGGTGCTGATGCCCATACGGATTTCCAGGGGGGTCTTGATGCCCTGGCTGCGCCATTTCTGGCGCATGATCTTCATGTGCTTGCGCATTTCAATGGCCATGGATACGCAGGCAAAGGCGTCTTCCCGCTGGCCCCGGCTGGTGGGGTCACCGAAGAACACCATGATCGAATCGCCAACGAACTTGTCGATGGTGCCGCCGTATTTCAGTGCCACCTCTGACATGCCATTGAAGTAATGGTTAAGCAGTTCGGTCAGAGCTTCCGGCTCCATTTCCTCTGACAATTCGGTGAAGCCTTTGATGTCGGAGAAGAAAATGGCCAGTTTCTTACGCTGGGTTTCCAGGCGCACATCCCGCTCGCCGGTAAAGATCGATTGCCAGACCTGGGGTGAGAGGTACTTGGATAATTTGTGGGAGAGGGCGATGGACTGCTCCCGCTGGTTCTGGATCTGGGTCTTGGCCATCATCAGCGCCCGGGCCTGCTGGTGGGAGTAGAAGGCAGTAACACAGATGTAAAGGCCGGTCGCCAGCAGCGATAGAATGCTGGTGATCAGCGGCGCCTGGAAGCTCTCGGCGGGGCCGAAAATGGCCAGGCTGATGAACAGTGATGCCGCCATGAATGCGGACCCGAACACCCATTGCCGGAAGCCGCCAATGATCAGGCAGCTGAACATCAACATCAGCATAACGGAGACGGATGGAATGGCGACCACGCCTATGGCACCGACAAAGCCACCGCCAATCACGCAGTCCACAATCAGCATTTTCTGGCGGATACGCGGGGAGTGTCGGAGGAAGGTGCGGCGGGTCAGGAGGTTGGCAATGTGAGGCCAGGTCAGGGCGCCGGCAAGCAGCCACAGCATCCAGTCAGGGAAAATGCCTTGAAACACGCCGGAGGTGATGATGGCAGCCGTGGCAGTGTACGCAAGGATGCGCCCGTTATAATCCGGCATTGGCGGAATGGCGATGGGATCGATCTGGGCATCCACAGCCGTGGACTTGCCGGCATTGCTGCTGGCATTACGCAGATCCACGGGTGCACTTATCATCTTAGAATCGGATCCTTCCAATGAGGATGTCGCGAAACATCACCCAGTCACCCATCAGGCTGTACAGTGGGTACTTGAACGTGGCCGGCCGGTTCTTTTCAAAGAAGAAATGACCGACCCAGGCAAACCCGTAACCGATAACGGGCAACAGCAGAAGCCATGCGAGCTTGGCGGTCGTAATGGCGTAAAGCGCAACGAAGATAACCAGGAGACTGCCCACGAAGTGGAGCCTACGGCAGGTGACGTCACTGTGTTCTTCCAGGTAGTACGGGTAGAATTCCGAAAAGTTTCGAAAGGCGCTCTGTTCACTCATGATTCTACCGCTGGCTCCTTATAATTTTTTAATGGTCGGAGTAAGACTAAAGGTTAACAGTTATACAGAAACGCCACAATTCAGATGAGGCCTATATGAATAGCTTCGGTTAGCCGGCAGGGGAAAGCCATTGCCGCTTCCTCTTCCGTTAACCCCATTGAAGCCTTGGGATTTTCCGCTTTTTCTCTTCATATCCTTCTTCAGCCCTCTGAATCCGCACCCTCCCGAAAACTGGCATTGACGTTGCTTTGTCCATTGCAAAGAGGTGAACCGGCAAACCAATGCAGGGCCGGGCACAAGGTTCGGGAGGCAGTATGGCAATTTCCTTTGATAAAGCACTGGGTATCCACCAGCACGCCCTGGAGGCCAGGGTAAAACGCGGTGAAGTGTTGGCGAACAACCTCGCGAATGCGGACACCCCGGGCTTCAAGGCCAGGGACGTGGATTTCCGCGCCATGTTGGAGAAGGCGCAGCAGAGTGCCAGTGGCTTCAACATGGAGCGGACTCACGATGCCCATATGGATACCACGCCCGGTGGCCAGGATAACGAGTTGCTCTACCGTGTGCCGCACCAGCCTTCCGTTGACGGCAACACCGTGGAAACTCAGCAGGAACAGAGTCGGTTCATGAGGAATGCCATGGACTACCAGGCGAGTTTTCAGTTCCTGGACGGTAAATTCTCAGGGCTGAAGAAAGCCCTCTCCGGTCAGTAACCGGGCGCAGCCACCAGTTAGAGGAGCAGTATTATGTCCCTGGGTAACATTTTTGATATTGCCGGTTCCGGCATGACCGCACAGTCACTGCGGCTGAATACCACTGCGTCCAACATCGCCAACGCGGAGACGGCCAGTTCCAGCACCGAGACCACGTACCGGGCACGCAAGCCGGTGTTTGCGACCATTCAGCAGTCCATGCTGAATCCTGACCAGCAGGGGATGGCGTTCGAAAGTGAGGATGGTCCCGGTGCGGGTGTTCGTGTGGATGGCATAGTGGAGAGCGACGCGGAACTGCAGATGCGTTACGAGCCTAACCACCCCGCTGCCAACGAAGACGGGTACGTGTACTACCCCAACGTGAATGTGGTTGAAGAAATGGCCGACATGATGTCGTCCTCCCGTAGCTTTCAGATGAACGTGGACATTATGAACACGGCCAAATCCATGATGCAGCGCATTCTTACACTTGGGCAGCAGTAACCGGGCGAGGACTGACCGATGAGCGCAATTAACCCGACGAATGTCTCTGATGTACTGGGCGATTTTCGTCATCAGCAGGGCGGTGCCGGTAATGGTACCAGTGAGCTCGGCAAGAATGAGTTCATGGAGCTGATGATTGCCCAGCTGAAGAACCAGAACCCGCTTGAGCCCCAGGACAATGGTGAGTTCATTTCCCAGCTCGCCCAGTTCAGCTCCCTTGAGGAAATGCAGGGCGTGTCCCGGAGCGTGGACGAATTGGGCAGCCAGTTCCGCTCCACCCAGGCGCTGCAGGCGTCGGCCATGGTCGGTCGGACCGTTTTGGCGCCTTCGCAAATTGGCATACTTGGTAGCGAAGGCGAGATCACCGGCACTATCCAGGTACCGGCCTCCACCGGAGGGCTGCGCGTTTCCATTGAGAGCCAGAGCGGTGAGCGGGTTCGCCAGATAGATCTCGGCGCCAGCCAGGCCGGTGTGGCCTCGTTCCAGTGGGACGGCAAGGATGGTAACGGCAATGCTTTGCCACCGGGTCCTTATCGCATTGTTGCTGAGGGTTCCTACCCGAGCGGTACAGAGCAGCTGGCGACCATGGTAAGTGCCAACGTAGACAGCGTCTCTCTTGGCCAGGGCGGCAAGGTCACACTGAATCTGTCGGGTATGGGCTCCATCGCCCTGTCCGACGTCGAACAAATTAACTGAACTACCGGTGCGGAACCACGAGGTGAATTATGGCTTTTAATACAGGGCTTAGCGGTTTGAGGGCAGCGTCCGTTGATCTGGACGTCACCGGTAACAATATTGCCAATGCGAGTACTGTTGGTTTCAAAAGCAGCAGTGCCCAGTTTGGCGACCTTTATGCGAGCGGTTTCCTGAGTTCCGGCAACAACCCGGTGGGTGATGGTGTGCGGGTGCAGGATGTGAAGCAGTCTTTCGGCCAGGGCAACATCAGCTTCACCGATAATGGCCTGGACATGGCGATCAACGGTGATGGCTTCTTTGTGCTGAACAATGGCGGGGAAATTCGATATTCCCGTGCCGGCCAGTTTGGTATCGACAAAGACGGGTTCGTCACCAATAACCAGAACATGCGTGTGCAGGGCTTCACCGCGGATGATGATGGTAATCTGTCCGGTATCCGTGGGGACCTGCAGGTCGAAACGGATAACCTGGCACCCCGACGGACAACCAACCTGAGTTCCGATCTCAACCTGGATTCCAGGCAAAGTGTGCTGGAAAACCGGATACGTGATCTGGGTGAAGACCTGAACGTGGCAGACCTGGATGGTGACGCTTTCCAGATCGAATATTCCGACGGTACAACGTCGCAGCTCATCACCATTGGTACGGATCAGCCCGCAAATGAGGTGGCCGAACTTCTGGGTTCACAGAAAGGCGTCAACGCCTCTGCCAGGACTCAGTTTGATCTGTCCGAGCAATTTGATATGGCTCAGCTGGCCAGCGACCTGTCCGATCCGGACTTTGAACTGACCATATCCCTGAACGGCAGCGACAACGTGACCTTCCGTGGCAGCGATGGCATTACCGATCTGGATTCCCTGGCTGCCGCCATCAATGACTCGGAGCTGAACACTCTGCAGGCGCAGGTTTCCGACACCGGTGATGATATTTCCATTATCGACAGCCGCGGGTTCACCGTTGATATGGCGTACACGACCGGCGCTGCCGGAAGTCAGTCATTCGCCGCTCCCGAGCGAGGTAATCTGTTTGTCACCACGGAGCGCGAGGTGACAGGGGTGCTGACGGATCCTTCCGGAACCGGTGCGTTCGAGGCCGCCTATACTGCGGGCGAAACCCGGATTACCAATGAGTTCAATCCGCTGGACCAGCGCACCTACAACCACGCTACATCCACCACGATCTACGATAGCCTGGGCAACTCCCACGAGATGACGCAGTTCTTCGTGAAGGAGCCCTCGCCGGGCGATGGGGTGGGTCAAAGCGAATGGTCAATCTACATGCAGATTGATGGCGAAATGGTTGCGGGTACTGATGAGACGCCCTATACCGCCCGGTTCAACCAGGATGGTGAGCTGCAATCGATCAATGGCGACCCCAACGGTGAGATTGTGGTTGATGACTGGGTGCCAAAAGACGCCAATGGACTGCCCAATGGCGCCGATGGTCCTCCCGCTCCCGGGGAGGAAGTGGTTACGCCAATTCCTGATCCACCGACCACGTCTGCGTTTGTGGTGGACCTGAGCGAAACCACCCAATACGGCAGCGCCTTTGGTGTAAATGACCAGAACCAGAACGGTTACACCACGGGCCGATTGTCCGGCCTGGATGTGTCTGATCAGGGTGTGCTGTTTGCCCGCTACACCAATGGCCAGTCCAAGGCGCTGGGACAGGTTGCGTTGGCAGCCTTCAACAACACCGATGGACTGTCACCGGTAGGGGAGACGACCTGGGTGGAAACCTTCGAATCCGGTCAGCCGATTATCGGCGCCCCGGATACCGGAACCCTGGGGTCTATCAAGGCCAGTTCGGTGGAGGATTCCAACGTGGACCTGTCCGCCGAGTTGGTGAACCTGATCATTGCCCAGCGCAATTACCAGGCGAACGCGAAGACCATTGAAACCTCGGATGCGGTCACCCAGACCATCATCAACCTGAGGTAATCCGCAAAACTCAATTCTGGCACAACTCCTGCAGGAAGACTGGTAACAGTCAAAATTCCGGCAGGAGTTTTCCCATGGATAAAGCCCTATACATCGGAATGTCTGGCGCCAAGCAGAACATGCTGGCCCAGCGTGCCCATGCCAATAACCTGGCGAACGTCAGCACCACGGGTTTCAAGAAAGACTTTGCCCAGGCCCGCAGTATGGCGGTGTTTGGTGAGCATCACCCGACACGAGCCTATGCCATGACCGAACGACCGGGGACAGACCTGTCCGCCGGCGCCCTGATGGAAACCGGCCGTAAACTGGACGTTGCCGTTGAAGGTGATGGCTGGCTGGCGGTGCAGAACCAGCGGGGTGAGGAGGTCTTCACCCGGTCCGGCAGTTTGCAGATTGATGTAAACGGACTGGTTCGCAACGCCAGCGGTGACATGGTCATGGGTAATGGTGGCCCGGTTGCCTTGCCGCCTTTTGACAACGTTCAGATCGGCGCCGACGGTACCGTCTCGATTATTCCCGTGGGTGGCCCGCCGGATCAGCTGGTGGAAGTGGACCGCCTGAAGCTGGTGAATCCTCCACCCGGTGCTCTTGAGAAAGGCGAGGACGGCTATATGCGCCGCAAGCCGGACCAGGCCCTGGATGGCCCTGAGCCGCCGGACGGAAATATGCGCGTGGCGTCAGGCTTTCTCGAAGGTTCCAATGTGAACGCCGTTGAGGAAATGATCGCCAACCTGCAACTGTCACGGCAGTACGAGATGCAGGTAAAGGTTATGAGCACCGCAAATGAAAATTCCGAGGCTTCGGCACGCCTGTTGCAGAACCTCTGATAAACCTTGAGCACAGTCGCCGGACGGGCAAAAAAGCGGCAAAACATGGCCGCCCGACAGAGCCCCCTGGCAAGGAGTAATACCATGCATCCAGCACTTTGGGTCAGTAAAACCGGGTTAAGCGCGATGGACACCAAGATGTCCACGATTTCCAACAACCTGGCGAACGTCAACACCACCGGCTTCAAACGGGACCGTGCGGTTTTCCAGGACCTGCTGTACCAGGTGAATCGACAGCCTGGCGGTATGAGCACCGAAAATTCCGAACTGCCGTCCGGTCTTCAACTCGGTACTGGTGTGCGCGTGGTGGGTACTACCAAGCAGTTCTCCCAGGGCAACCTGGAAGTCACTGAGCAACCACTGGATCTTGCGGTTAACGGCCGTGGTTTTCTGCAGATCCTTCTGCCGGATGGCCAGATTGCCTACACCCGTGATGGTCAGTTCCAGTTGAATGCCGATGGCGACATCGTCAATCCGGACGGGTACACGCTGGAGCCGAACATCAATGTGCCGGAAAACGCCACTAACATCACCATTGGTAAGGACGGAACCGTGTCTGCCGTGGTGGATGATCAGGCGGCTCCGGTGAACCTGGGCGAGATTACCCTGGTGGACTTCATCAACCCCCAGGGGCTGCAGGCCATTGGTAACAACCTGTTCAAAGCGACCAATGCCAGCGGTGATCCGGCTGAAGGTGAGCCAGGCATCGGTGGGTTGGGCTCTCTGGAGCAGGGCATGATTGAGTCTTCCAACGTGGAAGTGGTTGAGGAACTGGTGAGCATGATTACCACCCAGCGTGCTTACGAAATGAATTCCAAGGTCGTGTCCTCCACCGACCAGATGCTGCAGTTTATTACGAACAACATCGGCTGATCCGGTCGTCGCTTTTTGAGCGGATAGTTAATCGGATAGCTGAGGGGATTAAGACATGAAGCGCATCGCGATAACAGGTAGCAAAGCCCCGGCCCGCACCCTGGTGTTGGTAGGCATGCTGATCGTGCTGCAGGGATGCACAGCCATGAGTCGCCAAAGGGCCGTTCCGGATGATCCTGCGTATGCACCCGTCCGTGCCGAGGCGATGATGCAGCGTGATCCGGAATCCGGGGCCATCTTCCAGAGTAGCCGTAATCACAATCTCTACGGAGATACCGTGGCGCTGAATGTGGGAGATGTTCTGACGGTGCAGCTCGAGGAGTCCACCAGGGCCAGCAAGAATGCGGAAACCAGCATTACCAAGGATCAGGAAATTTCCCTGCCGGAACCCTCAATCCTGGGGCTGACCAACCTGAATGTGGCAACGAATATCAATCAGGAACGGGACTTTGAAGGTCAGGCCGAAGCGGACCAGAGCAATAGCCTGGCGGGCAGTATCACCGTGACGGTGACCGAAGTTCTGCCCAATGGCGTGTTGCATATTCGCGGCGAGAAATGGCTGTCCCTGACCAACGGCGATGAATACATTCGCCTGACCGGTCTTGTTCGCCCCCAGGATATCGCACCGGACAACACCGTTGCCTCCAACCGTATTGCCAATGCCCGTTTTGCCTATGGCGGTACGGGTGATTTCGATCAGGCTAACCAGATGGGCTGGCTGTCCCGTTTCTTTAACAGTGAGTGGTGGCCGTTATGAGGCTGATGCGGTTCTGGATTGTTGTTCTGGCCCTTTCCGTGGTGGCCTCGCCGGTGCTGGCGGACCGCCTGAAGGATCTGGCCCGAATCAAGGGTGTACGTAACAACCAGCTGGTCGGGTACGGGCTGGTGGTGGGGCTCGATGGTACCGGTGACAAGGCGCCATTCACCAATCAGACCTTCCGCAACATGATGAACCAGTTTGGTATCACCTTGCCGGAAGGCGTTAACCCGAACCTGGCCAATGTGGCGGCGGTGACGGTCAGCGCCACCTTGCCGCCTTTTGCCAAGCCCGGTCAGGAAATGGATATCACGGTTTCGTCTATTGGCAATGCCGACAGCCTCAGAGGCGGGACGCTGTTAATGACACCGCTGAAGGGCGCGGATGACCAGATATACGCTATGGCCCAGGGCAGCCTGGTGGTGGGTGGTTTTGGTGCCCAGGGGCAGGACGGTTCACGGATTACCGTGAACGTTCCGTCGGTTGGCCGTATTCCCAATGGCGCCACCATTGAGCGTGAGGTGCTTTCACCATTCAGCAAGGGTGACACCATCACGTTCAACCTGCTGCGTGCGGACTTCACGACGGCGCGCCGGGTGGTCGAGGCGATCAACGGCATGCTTGGTCCGGGGATGGCCTATGCCCACGATGCCACATCAGTGTCGGTGAAGGCGCCGAGAGATGCGGATCAGCGGGTCAGTTTCCTGTCGATTCTGGAGAACATCGAAGTGGATCCGGCTGACGATGCCGCCAAGGTGGTGATCAACAGCCGCACCGGAACCATCGTGGTTGGTCAGAACGTCAAGGTCAGCCCGGCAGCGGTCACCCATGGCAACCTGACGGTAACCATTGAAGAGAATCCGGACGTGGAGCAGCCCAATCCCTTTGCCGGCGGTGAAACCGCAATCGTGCCCAGATCCCAGATCGCTGTCACCGAGGACCCGGCACGGATGTTCCAGTTCGGCCCGGCAGTAACCCTTAACGAGATCGTCCAGGCGGTTAACCAGGTGGGTGCGGCGCCAGGGGATGTGATGGCCGTTCTTGAAGCACTGAAACAGGCTGGCGCACTGCGTGCCGAGCTGATTGTGATTTAGGTGGCGTGATGCAGGATTCCAGCGTTCAACAGGCCCGGATTTATACCGATTTCAGTGGTCTCAACGAGCTGAAAACCCAGGCCAGGACCGACAAGAAAGCGGCTCTGGCCGAGGTGGCTCGGCAGTTCGAGAGCCTGTTTTTGGGTGAAATGCTGAAGTCCATGCGTAAAGCCGGAGACGTGTTCTCTGAAGATAACTATCTGAACAGCAACGAATCCCAGCACTACCGCGACATGTTCGATAACCAGCTCAGCCTGACGATGTCGGGGCAGGGCGGCGGCACAGGTCTGGCCGAAGCACTGGTTCGCCAGCTCAGTCGTCAGATTCCCGGTATGAGCGAGGCGAACGGGAAGCTGTCCAGCCATAAGGCGACGCTGGCGGATTACGACCGCAGCCTTCCGGTGTTGTCTGAAAAGCTCCCGGAGCAGGTGAAGGAAGTGGAGCGGATGGCTGCGGCTGAACCGGAAATGGCGGCCAGTGCTCCGGCCAAAGTCGAGGCGGCACTGTTGCCGCGGAACTTTACCAGCCCAGCCGAGTTTGTCCGGGAGCTACTGCCGGTTGCCAGGCGCGTGGCCGCCGAGAGCGGACTGGATCCTCGCGTGATGATTGCCCAGGCAGCGCTGGAAACCGGCTGGGGCAAGCACATGATCGAAGGTGAGGGCGATTCGCCCAGTTATAACCTGTTTGGTATCAAGGCCGACCAACGCTGGCAGGGCGATTCTGTCGACATCGCTACCACGGAATACCGGGAAGGTCTGCCAATGAGCGAGCGGGCGTCTTTCCGGGCGTACCCGGATTACGAATCCAGTTTCCGGGACTATGTGTCGTTCCTGGAGTCCAATCCCAGGTACCGGGATGTCCTGGCATCCGCCGATCAGCCTGAAGTGTTTGCACAGAAACTGCAGGACGCCGGCTACGCCACTGACCCGCAATACGGTGCCAAGATCCGCCGGATCATGAACGGCGATTCCCTGATGACAGTGTCCATGGGTAATGCAGGCTCCCCGGACAATACAGAGGCTGAGGAGTAACGGTTATGGCAGGGCTGATCAATATTGGTCTGACAGGCGTCCTTAGCCACCAGGCGGCGCTGAATACCACCGGCAATAACATTACCAATGCCAATACACCCGGTTACAGCCGGCAGGAAGTGCAGTTTGAGACCCAGTCCGGGCAGCAAACCGGGGCTGGTACCATTGGCAGCGGGGTCAGCATCTCCAATATTCGACGCTTGGCCAATGAATTTCTGGTCCAGCAGGTGCGTGAAGACACCACCCTGAACGGTGAACAGCAAACACTGAACTCCGAGCTGTCGCGCCTCGACAACCTGCTTGGGGGAGAGACAACCGGGCTCAGCGGGGCCCTGAACAACTTCTTTGCGAGCCTGCAGAATGCGGCGGAAGATCCGGCATCGTTGCCGCAACGCCAGCTTGTGCTGAGCGAGGCGCAGCAGATTGTGAACCGGTTCCAGGCCCTGAACCAGGAGTTCATTCAGCAGCGCGAGTCTGTAAAAACGCAGATGCAGCAAGGCGTGAAGGACGCCAACACTCTGTTGAAGAGTATTGCTGAGCTGAACCTGGCTATTTCCGAATCTCCGGGCCTTGCCCAGGGAAAGATGCCAAACGAATTGCTGGATAAGCGTGACGAGGCACTCCGGGAACTGTCGAATCTGGTCGGTATCAAGGTGACTCAGGCCGAGGGAAGTCAGGTCAATGTGGCATTGAATAATGGCCTGGCCCTGGTGGTTGGTAGCAATGCCGCGGAGTTCGGTACCCGTGAGAGTCCTTCGGAGCCAACCTCGCTGGAATTTACCCTGACCAATGGCGGTCGCACCCTGGCGGTGGATGAGCAGATCAACGGCGGCAGGCTTGGCGGGTTGCGCCGATTCGAGGCCGAAGCGCTGAAGCCGGCTTTTGATGAACTGGGCCGCGTTGCCATTGCACTCGCGGACACCATGAACCATCAGCATGAGATTGGTCTGGATCTCGAGGGTGAGCTGGGTGGTCTGTTCTTCACCGACGTTAATAATATTGCGGCACAGCGAAGCCGGGTGGTGGCCAATGCCAACAACCTGGCGCCCAAGGATGCGCAACTGGCGGTTGAAATTACCGACAGCTCGCTGCTGGAATCGGGAAGCTGGTCCCTTCAGTTCAGCGGGGATGGTCGCAGTTACGAGCTGATTGAAAGCGAAACGGGAAAGATCGTGAATCAGGGCCGGTTACCGGACCCGGTCAATTCCGAAATCTCCATGCCGGGGTTCAACATCCGAATAGAGGGTGGCACCTTTAATCCCGGCGACAAGTACTTGATCCAGCCGACGCGGCACGCCGCTGCCAACTTCGACCTTGAAGTGGAGCGGGAAGAAGACCTGGCGTTCGCCAGCCCCGTTCGTGCCGAGTCGGACCTGGGCAACAGCGGCACTGCGCAGATTAACCAGGGCAAGATGCTGAACGTCCGTAATCCGTTCACCAACGCCTTGCTACCCGGCTTTCGAACAGAAGGTGAGCTGACCAACGGCCCCCTGGAAGTTCAGTTTGCTGACGATGGCGCGGGCAACCTTGTATTCAGTGTCTTTGACAACAACGGCGACGCCATTATTGCCGACAAACCCTACCAGAGCGGTATCTCCAACAAGCTGTTCAGTGAGGACCCCAGTGACGGTGCGGAGTACCAGGGCTTCCAGTTCGAGATTTCCGGTAATCCCGAAGTGGGTGACGTGTTCACCATCGACTTCAACCAGAACGGTGTGTCCGATAACCGCAACGCCGAGTTCCTGGCGGCGCTGGGCACGGCCAACACCATGAACAACGGTACCCAGAGCTTCACCGAAGGCTACGCCGGGGTGGTCGAGGCTGTCGGTGTAAAGACCCGCCAGAGCCAACTGGACAAGGATGCCAGCCAGACCTTGTTAGAGCAGTCCACCAATCAGCGGGAATCGGTGTCGGGCGTCAATCTCGATGAGGAAGCCGGTAAGCTCATTCAATACCAGGCTGCCTATAACGCCTCGGCCCAGGTTATGAGTGTGGCTCAGGATTTGTTTACGACACTGTTGCAGAGTTTCCGGTAACAGGGGAGAGGTGAGATGATCAGAATATCGTCACAGCAGGTTTTCTCGGGTGGCATCAACCGCCTCCAGGATCTTAATGTTGGTCTGAACAAAACCTCTGAGCAAATATCCACCGGCAAGCGGGTGAATCGGCCTTCCGATGATCCCGTGGCGGCTGCCCGCATTCTCAAGCTCGATCAGGAGCTGGCACGCGTGGATACCTACCAGCGAAATGCCCAGTTGGCCGATAATCGCCTCAAGCAGGAAGAGAACGCCCTGGCCAGCTCTATTGATGTGATTCAGCGGGTGAGGGAACTGACAGTCCAGGCCGGGAACGGCTCGCTAAGTCCGAATGATCGTAACTCCATTGCCTCGGAGTTAAAGGAGCGGTTGGGGCAGCTGGCGACTATCGCCAACACCAAGGATGCCTCCGGCGAGTATATCTTCAGCGGATTTCAGGGCAATCAACAGGCATTCACCCAGAACGTGTCCGGGGATTGGGTGTATCGCGGCGATGAAGGCCAGCGTGTGCTGGAGATCGATGACGGCGTCACCGTTGCGATCAGCGATCACGGCAAGGGCATCTATGTGGATGTGCAGGCAGCCGAGCCGACATTCTTTTCCGAGGCCTCGTCATCCAATACATCCGGAGCAAGGATCAGTTCCGGAATGGTGGTGGACCGCGCTGAATTCGATCTGGTGTATCCGGATGATATTTCGATATCCGTCGTTGATGACGGTGCGGGTGGCCTGGAAGTACAGGCCTTTAACCGGCGCACAAGTGATCCCCTGGTTGTGGATCCCGCTGCGTATACCAGTGGCGGAAGCTTTGAGGTGGCCGGTGCTCAGGTGGAGATCTTTGATGCTGCCATTGGTGACGAGTTCACGTTGAAGACGGCCCAGAAACAGTCGGCGTTTACCTCCATTGAGAAACTGATCTATGGCCTTGAGAACATCGATAAGTCGGCACCTGGCGGCCAGGATGCCTACGATGACCTGATTGGCAATTCCCTGACCAATCTGGACTTTGCCCAGGAAAGCATTATTCAGAAACAGACCGAGTTGGGGGGGCGAATGAATGCGGTGGAATCTACTCAGTCTTTCCTGGAAGACTCTTCGGTTTACAGCAACGAAATTCGCTCCCAACTGCAGGATGTGGATTATGCCGAAGCGATTAGCAACCTGAGTTTCCAGAGCTTTGTGTTGCAGGCCGCGCAGCAGTCATTTGCCCAGGTTTCGCGCCTGTCGTTGTTTGATCGTTTATAAAAAAAGGCCGCTGGAACAAGGAAGTCCGGCGCTTGTTGTTGCTTTCAGAGTAAACCTCAGTATAATCCCCACCACTCTCCGATGGCGGCGTGGTGAAATTGGTAGACACGACGGATTCAAAATCCGTTGGGGTAAAACCCGTGGCGGTTCGAGTCCGCCCGCCGCTACCACTTACAAGCCGCTCAATGCGGTGTCGTGAACAGTCCATTCGATGAACGTCTCCGATTTCCACTTTGATCTGCCGGATGAACTCATTGCCCGGTATCCGCTCAAAGAGCGCACCGCATCTCGTCTGTTGAGCCTGAACGGCTTGTCCGGTGATATTGACCACCTTCAGTTCACTCATCTGCCTGACTTGCTCCAACCCGGTGATTTGCTGGTCTTCAATGACACGCGAGTGATTCCCGCTCGCCTGTTTGGCCGCAAGGAAACCGGTGGCCAGGTGGAAGTGCTGGTCGAGCGAGTGCTCGGTGAGCACGAGATCCTGGCCCACGTAAGGGCGTCCAAGGCCCTGAAGCCCGGTCAGAAAGTCCTGCTTGAAGACGGCACCGCGTTACGGATGATGGGGCGTGACGACGCACTGTTTCACCTCTTCTGTGACAGCGATGAGGCGGTGCTGGATGTGCTGGAGCGCATTGGTCACATGCCTTTGCCGCCCTATGTGGACCGCCCCGACGAGTCTTCGGATCGCGAGCGTTACCAGACGGTGTACGCCCGGGAGGCAGGAGCCGTTGCGGCTCCAACGGCAGGGCTGCACTTTGACGAGTCTATGCTGGAGCGTCTGAAAGCGCAGGGTGTGGACGTTGCCTGGGTAACCCTTCATGTGGGCGCAGGCACCTTCCAGCCAGTACGTGTGGATCGTATAGAGGACCATGTGATGCACAGCGAAGTGGCCCATGTCCCTGATCAGACGGTCGACGCTGTGAATCGCGCTCGTGCCCGTGGTGGCCGGGTGGTGGCGGTGGGTACCACATCGGTACGCTCGCTTGAGTCGGCTACCCGTGGCGGGGTGTTGCGGTCATTCCGGGGTGAAACTGACATTTTTATTCATCCGGGTTACCGTTTTCAGGCTGTGGATGCCATGGTTACCAACTTTCATTTGCCTGAGTCTACTTTGATCATGCTGGTCAGCGCGTTTGCCGGATACAACAATGTTATGGCTGCCTACGCCGAAGCGGTGCGGGAGAAGTACCGTTTCTTCAGCTATGGCGATGCCATGTTTATTACGGGCCAGGAGCCCAGCCTCGGTATGCTGAAAGGGCATGTCGGGGAAGCCAGTCAGAAAGCGGAGTGAAATCGTGAGCCAGTCCTGTTTCATGTCGTTTGAAAAGCTCGGTGAAGACGGCCGTGCCCGCCGCGGTCGGCTGACATTCCCGCGCGGAACCGTTGAAACGCCAGCGTTCATGCCGGTTGGAACCTACGGTACCGTGAAGGGGATGTTGCCCCGGGATATCAAGGAGATTGGGGCCGAGATCATTCTGGGCAATACCTTTCACCTGATGCACCGGCCAGGTACCGAGGTAGTGAAAGCCCATGGGGATCTCCATGATTTCACTCAGTGGCACGGTCCGATCCTTACCGATTCCGGCGGGTTCCAGGTGTTCAGCCTCGGTGAAATGCGCAAGATCACCGAAGAGGGCGTCACCTTCCGCTCGCCGGTTGATGGTTCACCGGTCAAGCTCAACCCCGAGATCGCCATGCAGGTCCAGCGTGACCTGGGCTCGGATATTGTGATGATCTTCGATGAGTGCACGCCATACCCCGCGACGGAAAAGGAAGCGAGGGAATCCATGGAGATGTCCCTGCGCTGGGCTGACCGGAGTAAGCAGGCCCACGAGGGGAATCCGGCGGCACTGTTTGGCATCGTCCAGGGTGGTATGTATGAATCCCTGAGGGATCGCTCTCTGGACGGGCTGACCGAGATCGGGTTTGATGGCTATGCCATCGGTGGCCTGTCGGTAGGCGAGCCCAAAGAGGACATGATTCGCATCCTGGATCACTTGCCGCCCCGTATGCCGGTGGACAAGCCCCGTTACCTGATGGGCGTAGGGCGGCCGGAAGATATTGTGGAGGCCGTTCGTCGCGGTGTAGACATGTTTGACTGTGTCATGCCGACACGGAACGCCCGTAATGGCTACCTGTTTACCTCTGCCGGGATCGTGAAAATCCGTAACGCGAAGAATCGGCATGATACCGGTCCCCTGGACGAACGGTGCGACTGTTATACCTGCGAGAACTTTTCGAGAAGTTATCTGCATCATCTCGATAAGTGTGGAGAAATGCTCGGCTCCCAGTTGAATACCATCCACAACCTGAGGTTCTACCAGAACCTGATGGCTGGATTGCGTGGCGCTATTGAAGCAGGTACATTGTCGGACTTTATTAGCGACTTCTACGCCCGCCGGGGGGAGGCTGTGCCGCCGTTGGCGGACTGACGACCTTCATTTAAGCAGGCCGAATTCACTTTGAACAGCTATCTGAAACCACGGAGATATTGAATGAACACAATCAAGCTGCTTGTTGCTGCACTTATCGCCGCCATGCCGTCACTGGCGCTGGCACAGGATCCCGGTGCCCCGGGCATGGGCGTTATGGGTCAGGTTATCTTTTTCGCCGGCTTCATCCTGATTTTCTACTTCCTGATCTGGCGTCCGCAGTCCAAGCGTGCGAAAGAGCACAAGAACCTGATGTCCGGTCTGAATAAAGGTGATGAAGTGGTTACCTCCGGCGGTGTTGCCGGCCGCATCACCAAGGTGACTGACGATTTTATCGTGGTTGAAGTTGCCGAAAACGTTGAGATCAAGGTTCAGAAAGTAGCCGTTGCTGCTGCCCTGCCTAAAGGCACCCTGAAAGATATCTGAGCTGGCTAATAGGAACCCCATGCTGAACAAGTACCCGCTCTGGAAAAACCTGATTATCCTGATTGCTCTGGTGATCGGGTTTGTCTATGCATTACCCAACCTGTTTCCTGACGATCACGCCGTACAGATTACCGGTGCAAGAAGCAGTACCGAGATAAATGAAAGGATCCTCAATCGCGCAGTTGAGGTCCTCCAGTCTGAAGGGATTGAGGTCAAAAGCAGTAGTCTGCGGGATCGTAACGGGTTGATCCGGGTACTGAATGGCGAGGATCAGCTTAAGGCACGCCCGATTGTGCAGAATGCCCTGGGTAGGGATTACCTCGTGGCCCTGAATATGGCGCCGTCCACGCCGGATTGGCTGCGTAGCCTCGGGGCAGGTCCGATGAAGCTGGGCCTGGATCTTCGCGGGGGCGTGCACTTCCTGCTGGAAGTGGATATGGAAACCGCCGTGGAGCAGCGTCTTGAAGCCTTGTCTGGACAGATCAAGCGGGAGCTTCGGGACGAGCGGATTCGATACCGTGGTGGTGATCTGGAAGGCCGGGAAATCATCCTGAGTTTCCGTGACGAAGGCGCGCGCAGCGAAGCCTTTGCCCTGGTCCGTGATCAGTACAACCAGTTCCTGCTGGATGAGCAGACCGATGGTGAAGAATTCAAGCTGGTTCTGTCCCTGTCCGAGCAGGAAGTGAAGTCCATCCAGGACTACGCCCTGGAGCAGAACCTGACCACGATCCGGAACCGTGTAAACGAACTGGGTGTGGCAGAACCGCTGGTCCAGCGCCAGGGTTCAGATCGCATCATCGTTGAACTGCCAGGCGTTCAGGATACCGCGCAGGCGAAACGTGTCCTGGGGGCGACAGCCAACCTGGAGTTCCGTCTGGAGGCAAGGCAGGATGCAGCGAGCGCGGAAACCGAGGTCTTCGGGTTCCGCGATCAGCCGCAACGTACTGCTCGTCTTGAACGGGAAGTTATCGTAACCGGTAACAATGTATCCAATGCCCAGCAGGCGTTTGATGAAAACGGACAGCCGCAGGTTAACATCACCATGGATTCGGTGGGTGGCGACCTGATGAACCGGGCGACGCGCAATGCGATCAAGCGCCGGATGGCGGTGCTGTTTATCGAATATCGCACCGAGACCGAGGATAAAGTGGTTGATGGTGAGATTCAGACGGTAGAAAACCGGGTCGTCGAGAAGGGCATTATCAGTCTCGCAACGATCCAGTCCGCTCTCGGCAGCAGCTTCCGTATCACCGGTCTGGACTCCATTCCGGAGGCATCGGAACTTGCCCTGTTGCTGCGGGCGGGCTCTTTGGCCGCGCCGATGTATTTCGTACAGGAGCGGACTATTGGTCCAAGCCTTGGTCAGAAGAACATCGATGCCGGCATGATGTCGGTGGCTCTGGGTTTTGCGCTGGTATTGATCTACATGGCGTTCTACTACCGGGGCTTTGGTCTTATCGCCAACGTTGCTCTCACGCTTAACCTGATGATGTTGGTTGCCTGCATGTCGATCCTGTCCGCGACACTGACATTGCCGGGTATCGCCGGTATCGTTCTGACGGTCGGTATGGCGGTAGACGCCAACGTACTGATCTTTGAGCGTATCAGGGAAGAACTGAAAGCCGGGGTGCCCCCGCAGTCAGCGATTAACGCCGGTTATTCCAGGGCTTTTGTGTCCATTGTTGATGCCAACATCACGACGTTGTTGGTGGCGGTTATCCTGTTTGCCATGGGCTCCGGTCCGGTGAAAGGCTTCGCCGTCACTCTGTCTCTGGGTATTCTCACGTCGATGTTCTCGGGGCTGATGGTCAGCCGCAGCATCGTGAATTTCGTTTACGGTGGTCGCAAGATTCAGAAGTTGTCGATCGGGGGGAAGCTGGCTAATGTCTGATACGCGGAAACAGCCAATTGATTTCATGGGCGTGCGGAAGATTGCTTCCGTCGTGTCCATTGCATTGATTGTTATCTCCATCGCCCTTCTGGCCACCCGTGGACTGAACCTGGGCATGGATTTTACCGGCGGTACGTCGGTTGAATTGGAGTATCAGGAGGCGCCGGCACTGGATGATGTCCGGACCCAGCTGACGGATGCCGGCTACAGCAACTTCGTGGTGCAGAACTTCGGTGCCGACACCACGGTGCTGATCCGGATGCGGGAATCCGGAAACGACAAGCTTGGCCGGGAAGTGGTTGGCGCGTTGACCAGTGGTGGTGCCGATCTTGAGCTTGTGAGTTCGGAGTTCGTTGGCTCTCAGGTCGGTGAGGAACTGAGGGAAGACAGTGGTCTGGGCCTGTTGCTAGCGCTGGCCGTGGTGTTGATCTATGTTGGCATGCGCTTCCAGTTCAAGTTCGGGATTGCCTCCGTGCTACCACTGGCACACGATGTGATTATCGTGCTGGGTGTGTTTGCACTGTTCCAGTGGACGTTTGACCTGTCGGTGCTGGCAGCATTGCTGGCGGTAATTGGTTACTCGCTGAACGATACCATTGTGGTGGCGGACCGAATTCGGGAAAACTTCCGTAAGATGAGGGAGGGGGATTCCTGGTACATCATTAACGAATCCATCCATCAGACCATCAGCCGTACCATCAACACCTCCGGTACCACGTTGGTTGTGTTGTTGGCGCTTTACTTCTTTGGTGGCGAGGCCATCAATAACTTTGCCCTCGCACTGATGATTGGTGTGGTTGTCGGTACTTATTCGTCGATTTACGTGTCCGCGAATATGTTGATGGTGCTGAACATTTCCCGTGAAGACCTGATGGTGCCCGCGAAGGAGGGCGTTGTCGGCGAGGAAGAGGAAGAGCAACCACCGGAGTGGCTCAACCGGATGTGATTGCTGGTCAGCCTGTTGTCGGATTACGGCTTCGCCTAATCCAGAAAAAAGCCGCAGCCCTTACGGGTTGCGGCTTTTTTCGTTACACCTGAACGTCAGAGCTTAGCGGGGCAGGCGTCCACGAAACGGGTGGAGAACTTTCAGTACTTCCCGGAACAGCTTGGGATTGGCTACGACCAGTTGGCGAGCCTTTCCAGTGGACGGGTTTCCGGAAAAGTCACCGGTCAGGGCGCCGGATTCCATGGCCAGCGTCACGCCAATGTCTAGGTCCGCCGCTTCCGGCTTGAAAATAATGGCGGCATCCAGATGACCTGCGGATACGCGTGCAATGTCCAGGGCTACACATCCCGAAGTGCGGAACATGCCGGTTTCCCTGGCGATCACGGAGGCCATTTCACCCCAGAGCAGGGGGTCATCGCCGGTGCGAGCCTGATCCAGCAGGTTGCTGCAAACGGCAGACTGCTGGGTATGCTTGATTTCGCTGGTGCGTACCCGGCGGCTGTTCAGTGCGGCGCCGTGGCCACGGCTGGCGGAGTACTCTTCGCCGGTAATCGGGTTGACCAGCAACAGGTTTTCCGCCCGGTTGTTCTTTTTCTGGACCAGTGCCAGGGCAAAGTCCGGAATGCCGCGCAGGAAATTGTCACGCCCCAGGAGCGGGAATATATGCCAGCTCTTCTCGCTGCCGTTGGCGTCTGATTCGCCCATGGGTGCGATGGTGTGGTCTTTGTAGGCTTTTTCGAGCTGTTCCGTGAAGTTGTCGTATATGGACGTTTCAACACGTTCCAGTTGGCCACGGCGGTCGGACGCGTCCTTGCCGCTGGGTTCCTGGCGCTCGAAATGTGCTTTCAGATAGTCAGACCCCTGACGCGCTACGCGCAGAGCCATTTTAATTGCTGGTTGCATCTGAGTGATCATTATCCGGGTGTGTGAAGGTCGCGTATGATAGCAAAATAAAGCCCCGCTTGTATGTTTTTTGCCTTAGCAATGTCACGGATAGCGTACGGTTTCGGGATGTCCGGAGGGGCAAGGCCGGAGGAAAATCTGCTATCATTGCCTACCCAAAATCATAGATAGAGACCATGCCCCATGCATAAGCCTGCACTTCCCCAGGAAGGCAACGACACGTTTCAGGATCAGATTCGGATAGTTCTGGTGGAAACCTCCCACTCAGGGAATATTGGGGCAGTGGCACGTGCCATGAAGAATATGGGGTTGGGCAACCTCTGGCTGGTCAATCCGACGTCGTTTCCCGACGAGACATCCTACGCGCGATCGTCGGGAGCGTCCGATGTACTGGATAATGCCCGGGTGGTGTCCTCGCTGGATGAGGCCATTACCGATTGCGTGCTGGTGATGGGCACCAGCGCCAGGGGGCGGAAGGTGCCCTGGCCGGTCATTGCGCCACCGGATGCGGCCAGAAAGGCATCGGAACATGCACCCGCTGGCCCGGTTGCGCTGGTGTTTGGTCGGGAGAACCATGGGCTCAGCAACGAAGAGTTGCAGCGATGTCACTTCCATATCCATATTCCATCCAATCCGGAATACAGTTCCCTGAATCTGGCGATGGCTGTTCAGGTTGTCTGTTACGAATTGCGTATGAATTACCTGCGCGGACTTGAAGGAGGCGAGGGCAGTCCATATCTAAAAGCCATGACTGCGCCGGGGGATGCCGGCTGGGATGTGCCTCCCGCACCGGTGAATGATGTGGAAGGGTTCTTCAGTCACCTTGAGCAGGTACTTGTGGATATTGATTTTCATCGCCGGGAGAATCCTCGACAGCTGATGACCCGTTTGCGCCGTTTGTTTCAGAGGGCCAGACTGGATCAGATGGAAATCAATATTCTCAGGGGAATTCTGACGGCGGTGCAGAAGTCGTCGACAGGCAAAGCGTCCCTTGAGAATGCATCGGAGGCCGATGAAGCCGCCACTGGCCAGGAATAAAGATCATGTTTGAGCGATTAAGGGAAGATATTGGCAGCGTGTTCCATCGAGATCCCGCCGCCAGAAATACGTTTGAGGTATTGACCAATTATCCGGGGTTGCATGCGCTGCTTTTTCACCGGCTTTCCCACTGGTTGTGGAACCTGGGGCTGAAATGGCTGGCGCGCACCATTTCGACCATTGCCCGTTGGCTCACCGGTGTTGAAATACACCCGGGGGCAACCATTGGTCGCCGATTCTTTATCGACCACGGAATGGGTGTGGTGATCGGCGAAACAGCGGTGATTGGTGATGACGTTACCCTGTATCAGGGCGTGACACTGGGTGGAACCAGCTGGAACAAGGGTAAGCGCCACCCCACCATCGGTAACGGTGTTGTTGTGGGTGCCGGGGCAAAAATTCTCGGTCCCTTTGAGGTTGGGGAGGGGGCGAAAGTTGGCTCCAACTCGGTGGTCACCAAGGCCGTGCCCGCAGGTGCCACGGTTGTCGGGATACCGGGCCGGGTGATCGTGAAAAGTAAGCCTGCTGACGAGGGTGACGACGTACGCCGCAAGGAAATGGAAGAGCGTATGGGCTTCGACGCCTATGGTGTGACAGAGGAAATGCCGGATCCTGTTGCCCGGGCCATGCGCAGTTTGCTGGACCATATGCACGCTGTGGATGACCGCATTGAGAACATGTGCAAAGCGCTGCGTAAGGTCAACAGTGAGTACCAGAATGGTGAGTTGCCTCCGTTGCAGGAGGAGGATTTTGACTGTGTCCGGGACGATCAGCCCGAGGATAAGTGAATACTTGACTGTTTTGGTGGGTCAATTCATACTCGGCGCTGTGAATTCTGATTCATTCCCTTGTCGGGGCTGAGACTATGAAACTGACCACCAAAGGCCGCTATGCCGTTACGGCGATGCTGGATCTGGCCCTTCACGGGGATCAGGGGCCGGTCAGTCTTGCGGACATATCAGCCCGGCAGGAAATCTCCCTCTCGTATCTTGAGCAACTGTTTTCCCGTCTGCGCAGGCATAAACTGGTCGTCAGTATCCGGGGGCCGGGCGGTGGTTATCGCCTGAGCCGTGATGCTGGGGCTGTGTTCATTGCCGAGGTGGTTGATGCGGTCAGCGAGTCTCTGGACACAACGCGGTGTGGGAACAAGGGCGATTGCCAGAATGGCGAAAAATGCCTGACTCACCACCTTTGGTCGGACCTGAGCGATCAGATCCACCAGTTTCTCAGCGAGATCAGTCTTGCTGACCTGATGAAAAAACGGGAAATCCAGATGGTGGCGGATCGACAGGATCGCCGTCAGTCGGATGCTGACTCCCAGACGATCAACACCGAGCGCCTGACAGAGCAGACGCCGGCCTGAACCCAATTAATCTGATACCACTATGAAGAAGCCCGTCTATCTGGATTACGCGGCGACGACGCCCGTTGATCCTGCTGTTGCTGAAGAAATGGTCAAGTATCTGACCCTGGATGGTGTATTCGGAAATCCCGCCTCCCGTTCCCATGTCTATGGCTGGCAAGCCGAAGCCGCAGTGGAGAATGCCCGCAAGCAGGTGGCCGGACTGATCCACGCCGACCCCCGGGAAATTGTATGGACGTCCGGAGCGACGGAGTCCGACAATCTCGCGATCAAAGGTGCGGTGTCCGGAAAATCCGGTGCCCACGTCATCACGTCTATGATTGAGCATAAAGCGGTACTGGATACCTGCAAGTGGCTTGAGGGGCAGGGCGTTGAGGTAACCTGGCTGAAACCGCAACCGGATGGTCGCATTGCCCCGGCGCAGGTTGAAGAAGCCATCAGGCCGGAAACCGTGCTCGTCAGCCTTATGATGGTGAACAATGAACTCGGTTGTATAACCGATATCGCCGCCATCGGTGGTCTGTTGCGACAGCGGGGAATCCTGTTCCATGTGGATGCCGCCCAGGCGGCGGGGAAGATGCCACTGGATGTGTCGGAGACACCGGTCGATCTGTTGTCCCTGTCCGGCCACAAGGTCTATGGCCCCAAGGGCGTGGGTGCGCTGTATGTCCGTCGTTCGCCGGACGTGAAAATTGAAGCGCAGATTCACGGCGGCGGGCACGAGAGAGGTATGCGTTCCGGTACCCTGCCGACCCACCAGATTGTCGGCATGGGCAGCGCATTTGCCCGGGCCGCAGATTTGCTGGAAGACGATATGGCAAGGCTGGAGGTCTTGCGGGCTCGTTTCCTTGACGGGCTTTCCACTCTCGATGGCGTCTCTTTCAACGGCAGTGCTGACGCGCGAGTGCCGGGAATTATCAATCTGTCGTTTGCGGGTGTGGACGCGGAATCCCTGATGCTGGGTTTGCGTGAGCTGGCCGTGTCCTCAGGCTCCGCCTGTGCGTCGGCTACCATCGAACCTTCGTTCGTGCTCCGTGGTATCGGTCTTGATGATGAGCAGGCCCATCGCGCCCTGCGATTCTCGCTCGGGCGGTTCACCACCGAAGATGAAGTAGACTTTGCGGCTTCACAAATCATTGAAGTTGTAGGGCGTCTCCGTTCTGTGCGGTAGGCAGTAGCCTCCGGACTGCGTATAATCCGAACCCTGAATTTTTAACCTGAACCCATACTGGAGAAATGACATGGCAAACGAGCGCACGCTCTCGATTATCAAGCCCGACGCAGTTGCGAAAAACGTGATCGGTGAAATCTACACCCGTTTTGAGAAAGCCGGTCTCAATATCGTTGCTGCCAAGATGATGCACCTGACCCAGGAACAGGCAGAAGGCTTTTACGCTGAGCATAAAGAGCGTCCTTTCTTCAACGACCTGGTTGCTTTCATGACCTCCGGCCCGGCCGTGGTTCAGGTTCTGGAAGGTGAAGGTGCGATTCTGAAAAACCGCGACCTGATGGGCGCTACCAACCCGAAAGAAGCCGAAGCCGGCACTATCCGCGCTGACTTCGCGGCTTCTATCGACGCCAATGCCGTACACGGTTCCGACTCTGCCGCTTCCGCTGAGCGTGAAATCGCGTACTTCTTCAATGACAGCGAAATCTGCCCGCGCGGTTGATTCTGCTGCCGAAGCGGGGGAGTTTCTCCCGCTTCGGATTGGTTATCTGATCGAGGTTATGAAATGACAGCGGCCGCTGAAAAAACCAACCTGCTGGGGATGCCGAAAGCCAAGATGGAGGCTTTCTTTGAAACCCTGGGGGAAAAGCGTTTCCGCGCCACCCAGGTGTTGCAGTGGATTCACCAGCGGGGCGCTGATGACTTCGATCAAATGACCAATATGAGCAAGGTCCTGCGGGAAAAGCTCAAGGAAGTTGCCGAAATTCGCGGGCCGGAAGTGGTCTATGATGAGACCTCCAAAGACGGTACCCGTAAATGGGTGATGCGCATGGACAACGGCAACAGCGTTGAAACCGTGCTGATTCCCGACGGCGAGCGTGGCACCCTGTGTGTCTCTTCCCAGATTGGTTGCAGCCTTGACTGTACCTTTTGCTCGACCGGCAAACGTGGCTTCAACCGCAACCTGACCGCTGCCGAGATCATCGGCCAGGTCTGGGTGGCCCGGAAAGCATTCATGCCGTTCGAGCCAGGTCCGGATCGCCCCATCACCAACGTGGTGATGATGGGTATGGGAGAGCCCCTGCTGAACTTCGAGAACGTTGTCGATGCCATGAACCTGATGATGGAAGATCTGGCTTATGGGATCTCCAAGCGTCGGGTGACCGTCAGCACCTCCGGTGTGGTGCCTGCCCTTGATCGTCTGGGCGAAGTTACAGATGTTTCACTGGCCATTTCGCTCCATGCCCCTAATGATGAACTGCGTAACCAATTGGTGCCATTAAATAAAAAGTACCCGATTGCGGAATTGCTGGCAGCGACACAGCGGTACCTGGCCCGGTTACCGGACAAGCGTAAAGCCACTATCGAGTACACGGTGATCGAAGGAATGAATGATCAGCCTGAGCACGCCCGTGAACTTGCGAAGATTCTTCGCGGTCTGCCCTGCAAGATTAACCTCATTCCTTTTAACCCGTTCCCGGAGAGTGACTTCCGTCGCCCTAAAATGTCGGCGACGCGGCGGTTTCAGAACATCCTGAATGAAGCCGGTTATATCGCGACCGTGCGCACCACGCGGGGAGATGATATCGACGCCGCGTGCGGACAACTGGTAGGACGGGTTGAGGATCGAACCAAGCGCAGCCAGCGTTACATAGCGGTTCAGCAGGTTAACCCCTGACTGCATTGATACGAACAGACAACGTAAGGAATAGAGAACCGTGGCATTTACTCCAGTGAATCGTGTCCGAGCTGTGATGGCCGTCGTACTGGTGATGTTCCTTGTCTCAGGTTGTGTCACGGTTTCCGACAGTCGATTCTCCCGTGAAGAGGACCGCGACAAGGCGGTTCACAACTACGTGCAACTCGCTACGGCGTATATCGCTCAGGGCAATCTGGAACGCGCCGAAAAGCATCTGGATCGGGCTCTGACATTGTCTCCGGACGATGCAGGCGCGCTCTCTGCCATGGGGTTACTGCTCAATAACGACGGTGAGCCGGAGTTGGCTGAACAATCCTTCCGTAAGGCTCTGTCCAATGACGGGGACTACACGCGGGGGCGGGTCTATTACGGTGCCTTCCTTTATGGTGAACAGCGTTTCGAGGACGCCCGTGACCAGTTCCTGACGGCGTCGAAGGACACCAAGTATGACGACAGGGCCTCCGTTTTCTTTAACCTGGGTATGAGTGAAGAGCGCCTGAACAACAATGACGCTGCGGTTACGGCCTACCGTCGATCGGTGGAACTGTCGAGAGGGGATGCGAAATCCCTGTTGGCGCTGTCCCGAACCCTGGTAAAAGAGGGAGACTATTCGACTGCCTCCCGTCATTACGACCGCCTGATCAGACTCATGCAAAAGAACCCCAGGTATCGGCATTCTCCTGAAAGCCTGATTACCGGTATCCGGATCGCCCGTTATTTTGACGAGCGGGATCGGGAATCCAGTCTTGCTCTCCAACTGAAGAACAACTTCCCGGAGTCAGTCGAATACCAACAATACAAGGTGCTGATTTCTAATGACTAGTGAAGAAAGCGCTCAACAAGCCGCCGCCGGTGAGTCGGCCGGCAACCTGCTCAGGCAGGGCAGGGAAAAGAAAGGGCTGAGTGTATCGGACATAGCGGATGCCCAGCATCTTCGCCCCGCCGTTATCCAGGCGATAGAAGATGGCGACTATCAGCAGATTGACAGTGAGCTTTTCCTGAAAGGGTATGTCAGGGCCTATGCAAAGCAAGTAGGCCTGGAAGCGGATTCAGTGGTTGCGATCCTCGACAAGGAACTGGAACCTCTTCGTCTCAAGAGAGCCGAGGCACTGGAAGCGAACCCCCTGGTTGATATTGAGCGCCGGCGTCGGCAAAAACGTCGTATTGCAAAGATTCTGATCGTGTTGGTTGCTTTGCTGGTGGCCGCCTATCTGGTGTTCCGATTTGTTGACGACGGCTCGGGAGACACCGAGGCTACGCCGAATGGAGAGCAGGAGTCTGGCGCCCTTCAGGAACCGGAAGGCGGGCTCACTGTCGATAATGAAAACGGACTATCTGCCGGGGACGTGGATCAGTCCGCTCTGGCCCCGGATTCCGGCTCGCCGGATGAAGTACCTGCGACCGACGTTGTTGAAGAAACGTCCTCTGTTCCGGAATCCGGCGGGGACGACATCGGAACCGAAACGCCGGTGACGACTGCCGATGACGCGGTATTTGTTAATGAGCCGGAAGAAGTCGGTGAACCTGAAGTGACCAGTACCACCGATCCCGCGTTGGCGGAGAGTTCCCCGGAAGCGGATGCCATTGGCACCGGTCGCCTCCAGGTGACGTTTTCCGGTGACTGCTGGGTTCGCGTTACGGACGCTGCGGGCATCAGGCTGGTCAGCTCCATTCAGCGGGAAGGGGACCGTATAGATGTCTCCGGACAGGTGCCGCTGAATGTGGTGATTGGTGCTGTGGATGCGGTCGCTGACATCAGTTTCCAGGGCGAACCGGTTGATTTGTCGGATTATCCGGTGGTGAATAACCGTGCCCAGTTCACGCTGGAAATCTGAACCTCCCGAACACACTAATGTTGGTTAGCACGAGATGAAACAGGAATCTCCGATTAAAAGACGTCAATCCCGTCAGATCATGGTGGGCAATGTGCCGGTAGGTGGTGATGCGCCGATTGCTGTGCAGAGCATGACCAATACCAACACTTGCGATGTGGATGCCACTGTTGGGCAGATTGAGGCATTGCAGGAGGCCGGGGCCGATATTGTCCGGGTTTCGGTGCCCAGCATGGAGGCCGCCGAAGCGTTTGGTCAGATTCGCTCCCGTGTTTCCCTGCCGCTGGTGGCGGACATTCACTTTGATCACAAGATTGCCCTGAGGGTCGCCGAGCTTGGCGTTGATTGCCTTCGGATCAATCCGGGGAACATTGGTCGTGAGGATCGCGTGAGCGCTGTCATAAACGCCGCGCGGGATCGTGGTATTCCGATACGGATTGGCGTTAACGCGGGTTCCCTGGAAAAGAGCCTGCAACGCAAGTACGGTGAGCCGACGGCAGATGCTCTGGTGGAATCCGCCATGCGTCATATCGATATC
This sequence comes from Marinobacter sp., assembly GCA_022014155.1. GTDB lineage: Bacteria > Pseudomonadota > Gammaproteobacteria > Pseudomonadales > Oleiphilaceae > Marinobacter. The sequence goes on from JAKLLS010000005.1 coordinate 39,142, forward strand.
CTGGACCGTCACGATTTCCAGGACTTCAAGGTAAGCCTCAAAGCGTCTGAAGTATTTATGACCGTGGAAGCTTATCGCAAGATCGCTTCCCAGATTGAGCAGCCATTACACCTCGGGATCACGGAAGCCGGCGGTTTTCGGTCCGGTACGGTCAAATCTTCCATCGGCCTTGGAATGCTGCTGATGGATGGTATTGGTGACACTATCCGTGTTTCTCTGGCTGCGGATCCGGTGCAGGAAATAAAGGTAGGCTTTGATATTCTGAAGAGCCTCCGCCTGCGTAGCCGCGGTATCAATTTTATCGCCTGCCCAAGCTGTTCCCGCCAGAACTTCGATGTTATCCAGACCATGAATGACCTGGAAGCCCGCCTGGAGGATGTAAATACCTCCATGGATGTGGCCATCATCGGTTGTATTGTGAATGGCCCCGGCGAAGCAAAAGTGGCGGATATCGGTTTGACGGGCGGTAGCCCAAAGAACCTGTTCTATATGGACGGAAAGCCGAACCAGAAGCTGGATAACTCGACCCTGACGGAGGACCTTGAACGTCTGATCCGGGAAGAGGTCGCGCGTCGCAAGGAACAGGAAGACGCGATTATCGCCCGATCCGGTGAATAATCGGCTACCGTCCATTCAATGATTCGAGATTAAGGGTTTAACTTGGCTAAGATTCAGGCAATTCGCGGGATGAACGATATCCTGCCGGATCAGACCCCCGTTTGGCAGTTTGTTGAAGGCAAGGTTCGTGAGGTTCTTTCCGGGTATGGCTACCAGGAAATCCGTATGCCCCTTGTGGAGCAAACGGATCTTTTCAAGCGTTCCATCGGTGAAGTGACCGATATTGTCGAAAAGGAAATGTACACCTTTGAGGATCGCAATGGTGACAGCCTGACGCTTCGTCCTGAAGGTACCGCAGGTTGCGTGCGTGCAGCGGAAGAGCATGGCCTGCTGTTCAATCAGACTCGCCGGCTCTGGTATACCGGTCCGATGTTTCGCCATGAACGTCCCCAGAAGGGGCGTTACCGCCAGTTCCACCAGATTGGTGTGGAATGTTTCGGGATGAGTGGCCCGGATATCGATGCCGAGCTGCTGATTTTAACCGCGCGACTCTGGAAAGAGCTGGGACTCGAAGCACACACCCGGCTGGAAATCAATTCCATTGGCACCTCTGCTGCCCGCCGGGAATATCGTGAAGCCCTGGTCGGCTATCTGTCCGGCTATTATGACCAGCTCGATGGTGACAGCCAGCGTCGCCTTGAAAGCAACCCGTTACGAATTCTGGACAGCAAGAACCCGGATACCCAAAAGATTCTGGAAGCCGCTCCGAAGCTGGACGACTATCTGGACGAGGAATCTCTGGAACACTTCCGCCGACTGCGGGAGCTTCTGGATGCGGCCGGTATTGAGTACACCGTGAACCCCCGGCTGGTTCGTGGGCTGGATTATTACGGCAAGACGGTCTTTGAGTGGATCACCGAGAGCCTGGGAGCACAAGGCACTGTCTGTGCCGGTGGCCGTTACGATGGGCTGGTTGAGCAACTGGGCGGCAAGCCAACGGTTGCGGTCGGCTTTGCTATGGGGTTGGAGCGTCTGATTCTGCTGTTGGAAACCCTGGAATTGGTTCCCGACTACGTCAACGCCCATGCCGATGTCTATGTGACCGCAATGGGGGATCAGGCTGTTCCGGTGGCGCTGGGGTTGTCAGAATCCCTGAGGCTGGCTTTGCCTGGCAAGGTTGTTGTCACTCACTGTGGCGGCGGTAGCTTCAAGAGCCAGATGAAAAAAGCCGATCGTAGCGGAGCCCGTTATGCGGTTATTCTTGGCGACAATGAAATTGCGAGCGGCACCGTTGGTCTGAAACCACTTCGTTCCGATGAAGGGCAGCAGGAACTGGAACAGGCCGAACTTGCCAATACACTGGATAAATTGCTGGACGCCTGATCGGCGTACCCGGGCACACTTATAAAAACGCTGACTACAGGAGTCATCATGGCCGAAATGCGTACCGAGGAAGAACAGGTTCAGGCGATCAAAGACTGGTGGAAGAAGAACGGTAGTTCACTTCTGCTCGGTATCGGTGCAGCTCTGGCGATTGTATTTGGCTGGCAGGCCTGGCAGAACCACCAGATGCAGCAGCGCACTGAGGCTGCCAACCAGTTTGCCAACCTGCTGAATGCTTACAGCGACCAGTCTGATGAAAACCGTGGTGAAACGGTAGCGTACGTTGCCAACAAGCTTCAGGAAGAGTATGCAGACAGTGCCTATGCCGCCTACGGCATGCTTATTCTTGCCCGTCAGCAATTGCTTGATGAGGGTGACACCGATGCAGCTATTGCCTCCCTGGAATGGGCCATCGCAAATGTGGAGGAAGGCAGTGGCCTGTCTTATATCATTCGTGGTCGTCTGGCTCGGGCACAGTTTGCTGCACAGCAGTATGACAAAGCGCTGAATACCCTTGATGGTGCTGGTGACAATGAGTCTTTCGCTGCCATCTATTCAGAGCTCAGAGGGGACATTCTGCTGGCCAAGGGCGACCGTGACGGTGCCCGTGAAGCCTATCTGGCTGCCAGGGAACAAAGCCAGCAGGGCCGCAGTGGTGTTCTGGAACTGAAACTGTCCGACCTTGGTGTGCAGGGGGGTGCCTGATGCCCGGGTTGTATAGTGGGTCATCGCTTGTACGCCTGGCTGCCCTAACTGCGTTGGCGTTTCTTTTTGCCGGATGCAGTACCAATGAACCGTTTGAAGAGCCGGCACCGGTGCCTGATATAGAAGGTACGGTTGAGCTCGACCGGATCTGGACCATGGATGTGGGCGACGGCCATGGAGATCAGTTTCTCTACCTGACCCCGCTGAATACCGGCGACTTGCTGTACGCCGCTTCTGCAGACGGCGAGGTGTATGCTGTTGAGTCAGGCAACGGAAAGGTTGTCTGGTATAAGAAGCTCGATGCCCAGGTGTTTGCCGGTGTTGGCGGCGACCGGGATCAGCTTTACCTGGTGACTCGTGATGCCAGCCTTATGGCCCTGTCCCGGGAAGATGGGGAAGTGCTATGGGAAACGCCCCTGCCAAACGAGGTTCTGGCGACACCGCAGTCCAATGGTACGATCGTTGTCGTTCAGACTACGGACGGCAAGGTATTGTCATTCAATACCCAAACTGGCGAAAAGGCCTGGCAGTACGATAGCGTGGTGCCGGTTCTGTCCATGCGGGCTGCTGCTCCGCCACTGGTTGGCAGCGAATTGGTATTGGCCGGCTTTGCCAATGGTAAGTTGTTGGCATTGGCTTCGGACAGTGGCCAGCCCGTCTGGCAATATGAAGTCGGCCAGCCGAAAGGGCGTACGGAACTTGAGCGCCTGGTGGATGTGACCAGCCAGCCCCTGATTCTGGAAAATGCGGCACTGGTTGTGGGTTATCAGGGCAAGCTGGCCCTGGTGAATTTGCGCAACGGTGACGAAATCTGGAGCCGTGAGGCATCGAGCCTGCACTCTCCGATGATTGGCGCCGGTAATATTTATGTGTCTTCTGCGAACGGTGATATCAAGGCCTTTCGAGGCTCTGACCGTCGCGAATTGTGGACCCAGGATCGGTTGTCCTGGCGCCAGACTACCCAACCGGTGGTTTACGAGGACTATCTGCTCGTTGGTGACTTCGAAGGGTACATTCACATAATGTCCCTGGAGGACGGTTCACTGCAGGGGCAGCTGGAATTTGACGATGACGGGCTGCGCGTGCCTGCCCAGCGGCTGCGTAACGGTAATCTGCTGGTCTATGGAAATAGCGGTAAGATGACCGTATTTGAACTCAAGGAACGCGATTGAACGCGTCCTTCTCCGGGCCCATGAGGGCCCGGTCAATCTTTTGTAGCGAAACAATATGACCCCTGTAATTGCCCTTGTGGGCCGCCCTAATGTCGGTAAATCGACGCTTTTCAATCAGATGACTCGGTCCCGGGATGCGCTGGTTGCCGACTTCCCCGGGCTCACCCGTGACCGTAAATACGGTGAGGGAACCTACGAGGGCCAGCGGTTTATCGTGATTGATACCGGCGGCCTGACCGGTGACGAAGAAGGGCTGGATGCGGAAATGGCGCGCCAGTCCCTTCAGGCGGTTGAGGAAGCGGACATTGTGCTGTTCCTGGTGGACGGCCGAGCCGGCCTCACCAGCGGTGATGAACTGATCGCCAACAATCTCCGCAAGACCGGCAAGCGGGCGCACCTGGTCGTCAATAAAACCGATGGCCAGGACCCGGACATCGCCGCGGCCGACTTTTACAGCCTGGGGTTTGAGTCAACGTTTCAGATTGCCGCGTCCCACAACCGTGGCATTCGCTCGCTGCTCGAATGCCTGCTCCCCTCCGAAGAGGAGCGGGAAGAACAGGATCGTGCCGAGCGCTATCCGGGTATCCGTATTGGCATAGTGGGCCGTCCCAATGTTGGCAAGTCGACACTGGTCAACCGCATGCTGGGCGAGGATCGGGTCGTGGTGTATGACATGCCCGGTACCACACGGGATAGTGTGTATATCCCCTATGAACGCCAGGGCAGCCAGTACACGCTGATCGATACCGCCGGGGTACGCCGCCGCAAAAATGTCCGTGAAGTGGTCGAGAAGTTTTCCATCATCAAGACGCTGAAGGCCATTGAGGACGCCCACGTGGTGATTCTGGTCATCGATGCCCGGGAAGGGCTGGTGGACCAGGATCTGCACCTGATCGGGTTTGTGCTGGATGCGGGCCGGTCGCTGGTGATTGCGGTGAACAAATGGGATGGCATGGATCCAGAGGAACGTGCCCGCGTGAAGGAACAGGTCCGGCGTCGGCTCGACTTTCTGGACTACGCTGACAAGCATTATATTTCGGCGCTGCACGGGTCAGGCGTGGGTGTCATGTACGAATCCGTGCAGGCCTGCTACGACTCGGCGATGGCCAAGTGGCCGACCAACCGCCTTACCGCGATCCTGGAGGATGCGATCTCACAGCATCAGCCGCCGATGGTGCAGGGCAGGCGTATCAAGCTGCGTTATGCGCACCAGGGGGGCTCGAATCCACCGGTTGTCGTGGTCCATGGTAACCAGACGGATGCGCTTCCCGGTTCTTACAAACGCTATCTGGAAAACACGTTCCGTAAGGTTCTTAATGTCACCGGGTCTCCGATCCGCTTTGAGTTCCGCTCCAGCGAGAACCCTTTCGCAGGCAAGGTTGATCGCCTGACTCCGCGCCAGCGGGTCAAGAAAGACAACGACCTGAAAGCCGGCCGTCGTCCGAAGAAACAGCGGATGAAAAGCAAGAAGCGGTAACTGTCGGCGGGGCTGTCAAGCCAGCCCCGCGTTCTCCACCTGTTTTGCCTGAACCGCCGTGATGGCGATGGTAAAGACGATATCCTCCACCAAAGCACCCCGTGACAGGTCATTGACTGGCTTCCTCAGGCCCTGGAGCATGGGGCCGATACTGACCACGTTTGCGCTGCGTTGCACCGCTTTATAAGTAGTATTGCCGGTGTTGAGATCCGGGAAGATAAATACTGTCGCACGACCCGCTACCTTGCTGCCCGGTGCCTTGCTCTTGCCGACGCTTTCGATGGCCGCCGCGTCGTATTGCAGCGGGCCGTCGATCAGCAGGTCCGGGCGACGCTCCCGGGCAATGCGGGTCGCTTCCCTTACTTTCTCCACGTCCTGACCGCTGCCGGATTCTCCGGTGCTGTAACTGATCATCGCCACGATAGGCTCAATACCGAACGCTTCCGCAGACTGGGCACTCTGGATGGCAATGTCAGCCAGTTCCTCGGCGTTTGGATCCGGGTTGATCGCACAGTCGCCGTAGACCACGACCTGCTGGGGCAACAGCATGAAGAAGACGGACGACACCACCTTGGCCTCGTCGTGAGTCTTGATCAGCTGGAGGGCAGGGCGCACGGTGTTCGCGGTGGTGTGGATGGCCCCTGATACCAATCCATCGGCCTCGTCCATGGCTACCATCATGGTACCGAGCACGACGTTGTCCTCAAGCATGGCCTCGGCCATGTCGGGGGTCAGCCCCTTGTGTTTTCGCAGATCCACCATGGGCTGAATGTAGTTCCCGCGTACTTTGGCTGGATCGATGATCTCGATGTCTTCGGGTAGGCTCAGCCCCTGGGATTTGGCGACGTTTTCTATCTCGCTGGGGGTGCCAATCAGGGCGCACCGTGCCAGGCCGCGCTGGTGGCAGATGATGGCCGCCTGGACGGTTCTGGGCTCGTTGCCTTCCGGCAGCACGATGCGTTTCGCCGCGGCTCTTGAGCGTTCAGACAGCAGGTAACGGAAGGCAGGGGGCGACAGTCGGCTTTGGCGCTGAACTTTCAGGTGTTCCTGGAGCCAGTCGGTATCCACCCGGGTAGCGACCGCTTCCATGGCTTTCTCGATGCGATCGGGGTCGTCAATCGGAATGGCTGCAGACAGGTTGGCCAAGCGATGGGCCGTCTCGTAGGTATTGGTTTCCGCCCGGAGCACCGGCAGTCCGGTATCCAGGGCTCTCCGGCACAGGTCGACTACCCGGTCATCGGGCATCAGGCCGCCGGTAAGCATCAGCCCCGCCAGGGGCACGCCGTTGAGTGCCGCCACTGCCGTGGCCACGATGACATCTTCCCGGTCACCGGGAGTAACCATCAACGTGCCCGGTTTCAGGGTGTCGATCATGTTCCTGATGGTACGAGCGCAAACTGAGACCTTTTGCACCCTGCGTGACTGCATCTGGCCCTCGTGAAGTATGGATACCTGCATTTCCCTGGCAATGTCCGACACCCGAACGGCCAGAAGTTCCGGTTGCCAGGGAATGCAGGCCAGCAACCGGAATCGCCCGTCGGCGAACACTTTGCAGTCATTATGAAAATCAATGGGAGTGCCGGCTGCTTCTGAATTGACCCGTGGGGTGAACTCCGATTTCGCGGGTTCCCCCACTTTGTTGAGAATGATGCCGATCACATCGGGATCGGAAGGATTGGCAAACAGGCGGGAGGAGAAATCCAGTTCTTCGTCGAGTTCTTCCGCCGTGGAATTCTTCGGCGTGCTCACCAGCACAACTTCTGATCCGAGGTTGCGTGCCAGTTCCACGTTAAGCCGGGCGATGTAGGCTTCGCTCCTATCCGGCACCAGACCTTCAATGATGACAACATCAACGGTCTTGGCGACCTTCTGGTATTCGCCGACGACGGTTTCCATCAGCAGGTCGGCTTTGCCTTTGTTCAGTAACTGTTGTGCTTCCCTGAGGCTCATGGGGGCCGGTGGCTCAAGGTGGCTGCGTGCCCGTACGAAAGCCACGGAGGGATCCTTACCGTCGTTATGGTGGGACTCTCCCTGATGAACCGACTGGCTGAACGGTTTATAGAAACCGACGCTAACGCCAACCCGCTCCAGGGCTCTGAGGAGGCCAAGGCAAACGGATGTCAGGCCGGAATCCATAGAGGTCGGCGCAATAAACAGGTTCTTTGCCATACAGATTTCCTTGCAGGTGATGCGTATTCAACGTTGGCGAATGGCGCCGCTTGTTTCCAGGGCTTCCCTGGCGATGACCCGTTCTTCGTTGGTCGGAATGACCATCACCTTGAAACGGCTGTCTTCCCGGTCGATACGGCCATTCGTTTTCTTACCGTGGTGCTGATTGAGGGAAGGCTCAATGGCGAAACCGGCCAGGTTGAGATGGCTGAGGGTTTTGGTCCTGATCATGGCGCTGTTTTCCCCGATTCCACCGGTAAATACCAGGGCATCCAGCTCACTGAGTGAGGCCATCATCGCACTGATGTACCGTGCCAGGCGAAAACAGAACACTTCAATGGCCACGATCGACGGTTCATGGCCCTGGTCGGCCAGTTCGCTGAGAGCTCTCATATCATTGGTTTTTTCCGAGAGCCCCAGCAAGCCGCTCTCGTTATTGAGAATCCGGTGGAGATCTTCGGCACTGATCTCCTTGGTTTTCAGGAAATCGAACAGTCCGGGGTCGATGTCCCCGCTACGGGTGCCCATCACAAGACCTTCCAGGGGCGTGAGCCCCATACTGGTATCGACGCTGATGCCGTCGCGGATGGCGGTGATGCTGCAGCCGTTGCCAAGGTGTGCCGAGATGATGGACGTTTTATCCGGCTTCTTGCCCAGAAGTCGAGCAGCTTCCGTAGCCATGAAATTGTGACTGGTGCCGTGGAAACCGTAACGGCGAACCCCCCAGTCGCGGTAGAACCGGTAAGGCAGGGCATAAAGAAAGGCGTGTCTTGGCAGTGTCTGGTGGAAGGCGGTATCGAACACCGCCACCTGAGCTACCTCGGGAAAAAGCGCCGTGGTGGCCTCTATACCCATGAGGTTAACCGGGTTATGAAGCGGGGCCAGGCCGGCACAGTCCTCGATTGCTCGACGGACGCTCTCGTTTATCAACGCGGCCTCGCGGAAGGTCTCGCCGCCGTGTACCACGCGATGGCCAATGGCCACCGGAGGTGAGGTCAGCAGGTTGAGCTCCTTGAACGCCGACACAATGGCCTGGAGGGCATTCCGGTGGCCCGCTCCGTCTTCCAGCGGAATATCCCGGGAATACCCCGGAATACTGGCGAAAGCATCCCCTTTGCCGATTCTTTCGGCCAGTGCTGACGTAAGCTGATTGAGGTTAAGGTCAAACAATGCAACTTTCAGGGAAGAGCTGCCGCAGTTAATAACGAGTATGGTGTCTTCCATGGGTGGGTCCGTTCTGGTACGTGTCAGGTTTTAGCGCGATGATTGGTGCGTAGCCACTTTTCAAATTCCTCTTCTGGTATCGGGCGGCTATAGAAATAGCCCTGGGAGTAATCGCAACCTTCATGCTGCAGGAAATGGGTCTGGGCCTCTTCTTCCACTCCTTCTGCGATGACTCTCAAACCCAGGCTGTGGGCCATGTTTATGATGGCTCTGACCAGAGATGCGTCATCCTGCTCCTTGAGGACATCCTGGACGAAGGATTTGTCGATTTTCAGGGTATCGAAAGGATAGCTCTTGAGATAGCTCAGCGCAGAGTACCCCGTACCGAAGTCGTCCACTGAAAGCCGGATTCCGGCCTGGTCCAGCTGTTTCAGGATCTCTGCGGTTTCAATGGTGTTGTCGAGTATCAGCCGCTCGGTGATTTCCAGTTCGAGGTATTCGGCCTCCAGGCCACTGGCTTCCACCGCTTTCAGCACAATGTCACTGAAGTTCGGGTCCCGAAACTGGCGAGGGGATACATTAACCGAGACACCGACTTTGGTGCCAGTGATTTCACGCCATTTCATAGCCTTGTGGCATGCTTCCTGAAGTACCCATTCGCCGATTGGGATGATCAGGCCGGTTTCTTCTGCCAGGGGAATGAAGCGATCTGGCATGACCATCCCCATACTGGGGCTGTTCCACCGAATCAGTGCTTCCGCCGAGCTTAGGGCGCCGGTGTCGGTTTGGACGATCGGCTGGAAGTAGAGTTCGAATTCGTTCTGATCCAGTGCACGGCGCATCCGTGATTCCATTTGCAGCCGATCGTGGGACACCTCTGTCATCTCAGGTACAAAATGGGCGTAGGAACTCTTGCCTTTGTGCTTGGCCTGGTACATGGCCGCATCGGCATGTTGAAGCAGGTTGCCGCTGTTATCGGAGTCGGTCGGGAAAACCGCGATGCCAATACTCGTTGTAACGAAGACCTCCTGATTATTGAGCAGATACGCAGGCTCAAAGGTCTTCAGTATGCGTTCCGCGACCTGGGACGTGGCGTCGGCTCCGGTCAATCCTGGCAGGATCACCAGAAACTCATCGCCGCCAAGTCGGGCAACGGTACTGGTGCCACGGAGGCAGCTGGAAATACGACGCGCTGCCTCAATCAACAGGTTGTCACCGGCATCGTGCCCCATAGTGTCATTGATATGCTTGAAGTTATCCAGGTCCAGAAACATAACCCCGACCAGTGAGTTCTCCCGTCTGGCCTGGGCCAGAGCCAGTTTCAGCCGATCAAGGGCAAGCATCCGGTTTGGTAGGCCGGTCAGGATGTCATAGTTGGCCTGGCGCAGCAGTTGCTGCTCGTACCGTTTACGGATGCTGATGTCCTCACCGAGGATGAGATAACCCGTTGCTTCGCCCTTGGAATCCTTGATGGGCGTTACGATCAGCTGTTCCCAGAAGCGCTCACCATTGCGACGTACGCTGTTGACTTCCCCTTGCCAGACGCCGACACGCTGAACCTGCAGACGAATGGACTGCCATAAGTGCCGGTTTTCCCGGTGGTCCATCGAGTTTTCGGAGATTGCACCGGGGTGTTTGCCGAGGATGGCGCTGGCGTCATGGCCGGTCAGCTGGGTAAATTTCTGATTGGCAAATTCAATCCTCCACTGGCGGTCACAGATCAGCACCGACGATGGGCTCTGTTCAATGGCCTTGGAGAACTTGCGGATTTGTGCGGCATCTCGTTCCTGCCGGACAACGTCGTCATTGAGTCGATCACGCATCTGATTGATGGCATCGGTGACCTGGGCAAGCTCATCCCGTCGGTTCAACGGGGTATCTGGTCGATCGAGCTTGAGTGGTTCAGCGAGGTTGGTCAGGGAGAAATGACGGGCATAGTTCGCCATGGTGGACAGATGGCGAGCCACAAAGTACTGGAAAATCCAGATAATCAGAATGGAAACCAGGAATGTCTTGAAAAACTGGGTAACCAGGATAACCCCGACCTTTCGCTTCATTTCGCTGTATACGCGGTCAAGATCCGCGATCACTGTCAGCTCTCCAAGTTTGAACATTTCATCCCCCTGGTGGATGAGGTCAAAGCTGTGGGATGTTGTTTGTGCACCCGCTGGCACTGTTCCCATCACCAGCTCTGAATCTGGTTCAATACGGAGTCTCAAGTGGACAATATCCGGAAGGCTGAGAATTCCTTCCATTTGGGTCTGAAGCAGCTTTTGGTCCAGGGCCCACAGGCTACGGGCAAGACTGGACGCGTAACCGGTCTCCACCACAAGCATGCGGTTGTCAATTCGCAGTAGATCCTTGCGATAGTCAGAATACAGTTGTATGGCGGAGGCTATCAGTGTGAAAGCAGAGCTGAAGAGAAGTATCCAGGCGAGTAACCGGAAAGACAGGGGAGAGCCCGTTCGAAAACGTTGGAGACGCGTCGACAGTTTCTGCATGTCGTTACAGCCACCCTGACCAAGTGTTCGTGAGACGAACGGTTCCTTATCGTAAGGACTATAGCAGCAGTTGTTCTCAAGTGCTTTGTGGATAAAGGGAAATCCGGGAGAAATGTGGGGTGGTTCCAACTTTCAAAAAAAGCCGCGTTGAATTCGCTGGTTTGATTCAGGTCAATAAGACATCCGCGTGTAGAGCGTAATCTGGGGCTAATCAGGTGAAATGATCAGTGGAGATCGGATTATGTATATGGACGCGGTTGTGATTGCCGGGATTTTGACAGTACTGCTGATATTGGCTTTCTTTGTTGGCGTTGGGATCTTCATCATGAAGGATGCCAGGCGCCACAGGGAAGAGGGCGTAAAGGGGAGTACTCACCAGTCCGGAAAGACTGTTTAGAGTCGGTAAAAATTGGCGTCCCCTAGGGGGTTCGAACCCCTGTTGCCGCCGTGAAAGGGCGGAGTCCTAGGCCACTAGACGAAGGGGACGCAACGTTCTTACTGACTTGCCTCGTCGAGGTGGCGCGTATATTAAGTAAGGCTTAATTCTCTGTCAAACAGTTTTTATAAAAAAATGCGATTTTGGCTTGTTCAGGCCATGTATTCATCGGACGCAATTCTCCAGTGCTTCTGCCAGGTCGGGGTAGGTAAACCGGAAGTCCTGCTGTAATAGCCGTTGTGGAGTGGCCTTTTGCCCAGTCAGCAGGAGGCGGGACATTTCACCGAGTGCCAGTTTCAGCACGGGGGCAGGTGCCGGGAAAATGGCTGGCCTTTTGAGGGCGGCGGCCAGGCAGCGGGTGAATTCCCGGTTGGTCACTGGATTGGGGCTGACCACATTATAAGGACCCGTTGCATTCTCCGATTCCAGCATGAAAATCAGTGCCGCAACGACATCGTCACGGTGAACCCACGGCATGTACTGATCTCCGCTGCCCAGGCGGCCGCCGAGACCAAGGCGGAACGGTAACAGCATGCGCTGGAGAAAACCTCCACCAGGGCCCGCGACTACACCGGTTCGCGACAGGCAGACACGGACTCCTTCCGCCTCGAGCTTGACGGCTTCTGCCTCCCAGTCCCTGCAGAGGCGATGGGTAAACTCGTCGTTTGGCGGAGTATCTTCGGTAACCGGGGCGCTGTCCTGGTTGCCGTAATATCCGACCGCCGACCCTGAAACGAGTACCCCCGGTTTGGTGCCCCAGCTTTTGACCACGGAAACCAGCTGGCGTGTGAGGCCGATGCGGCTATCCCGCAACACCTGTTTGCGCTGTTGACTCCAGCGCTTGTCAGCAATGCCTTCGCCGGCTAGGTTGATAATGCCGTCAAAGCCCGGGTGTTCCTTCAGGAGATCCAGGCTCGAAATCGCTTCCACCCGACCGCAGGCAGCCCGAACGTCTGTTTCACTCTGACGGCTGAGTACCGTCAGGGTGTAACCTTTGGCAATCAGCTTCGGACATAGTACCTGGCCTATGAATCCGGTACCTCCGGTGACTAGAATGCGATGGCTCATTGGAAAACTCCCTTATCGCGGTCCTTGAGTACCGGACCCGTTTATTTTGCCAATCCTTGAGTAACCACGTCGCGAATGGCTTCACCAAGTTGGGGATTTTCTCCAATCGGCGGCGCGAGATGGATGGAAATGCCGTGGTTTTCCTCCAGCGACCGGATCATAGCTGGTACATCCTTGCGGAGGTGGCGCCCGGCGGCCAGAAACAAAGGCACGACGGTAAAGCTCCGGACGCCCTCAAGTACGCCCTGTTCGACGACCTTTTCCAAAGAAGGCGTGGCCAGTTCCATGTAGGCGATATGGGACCCAGGGACAGAATTGACAGTCGGTGCGGCCAATTGTTCGAATGTGTCGCACCAACGCTTGTCGCTGCTGCCGTGCGCAAGAAGAATAATACGGTGTTCTTCGGGCATGATCTCTCCTGTGAACAATGCTGGCCCCAATGTCATAAAGTGTAGCAGGATAGGGCTTGTGACTGGCGTGTGGGTTTAGCTTCTTATGTTCGATTGGAATGACATTCTGGATTTCTGGTTCGGGAAACTCGACGAGGAGGGGGTGCCCGACCGCTTTCATCGTAATCGCTGGTTCCACGCTGACCGAAGGTTTGATCAGGAAATCCGCTACCGCTTTCTGTCCCTTGTTCTGTTTGCATCCGAGAGTGGCCTTGCTCACTGGAGGAAACAGGCGGGTGGTGCGTTGGCAGAAATTATTCTGTTGGATCAGTTTTCCCGGAATATCTACCGTGGCAATGCTCTCGCTTACGAGCATGACAAGATAGCAAGAACGCTGACCAGGCAGGCCATGAACAAAGGTCAGGATATGATGCTGCCAGCGGTGCACAGAGCCTTCCTGTACATGCCGTTACAGCACTCCGAACGCCTTGAGGATCAAGACCTGTCCGTTGAGTGTTACGAACAACTGGCTGCATCTGCGGACGGCATCCTGGGTGATTTCATGACGAGCTTTGTGCAGGCGGCCCACGATCATCGGGAAATTATTGCTGAGTTTGGTCGTTTTCCCCATCGCAACGCGGTACTCAAGCGTCTTTCCACGCCCGGAGAAGAAGAATATCTGATGAAGGGGCGTCGCTTCGGTCAATAATGTTCCTGAAAGCAGCCCTAAACACAATTAGCTCTTAAAAAATGTCGACTACGTCAACGTTTGTGCCTCCGATTTTCGTCACCATTTACAAAAAGTAACAATAAGTCCGGAGCAATCTCGCCATGCGACTGGCTTCGTGCCGGGCGTCAGGATGACGATACAAGGTGGCAATCATGGGGCATGTACAGGCACTGAGGCTATGGCAGTCCAGCGAACTTCCCGAGGACCGGTCCTTCCGGGAATCGATACATTACAGTGGGCGCAAGACCGCACGGGCGAAAAGCGAATACCGGCGCCTGCAGATTCTTGAGGCCACGTTGCGCATCGCTGCCCGGGACGGTTTACGAGGTATCAAGCATCGGGCTGTTGCTCGTGAAGCGAAAGTCCCACTGGCGTCGACGACCTACTATTTTCGCGATATCAATGAGCTGATCAGTGATTCTTTCATGCTGTTTGCGGAAAAGGCACGGGAGGAGCTCGGTCATTTCTACGACACCATTAACCTGGTGCTCGACAGCATCCCGGACGAGACCCGGCGCCGCGGTGGTATAGGGCGCGATGAATTGGCGACACGCCTGACGGCCATCACTACGGCGTACCTGACAGAACAGTTCTCCGAGCGCCGGGAGCAGGTGCTGGCGGAACAGGTATTCCTGATGGAGTCGCTGAGGGACGAAAGACTGGCTGACCTGGCGAGGAGCTACCGCAGTGCATGGATCGCCGGTCTGGAGCAGATTCTCCAAAGGCTCGATTCACCGGCGCCAGCCAGGGATGCTTCGTTGCTGGTCAATGTCGTGCTCGGCCTGGGGTACGATACCTTGCTAAACAAGAGAGTGGCGGATGCAAAAAACCTGGAACAGTCGGTGCACAGAATCATTTGCATGATTCTGGGATTATAAAAGGCGGGCGTCGCTGTTTGTGGTTTTTTGTATAAATATCGTACATCTTGACGGACGTCCCGATTTTCCCTGTTAGAATAGCCGACACTTGGGCTCAGGCGCGGGCATTTTACCCGCTTAGCTATTTGTTGAGCTGATCTGACAGGGTTTGCAGAATGCTGAAAAATACAATCGCTGGCCGTTTTGGTTTCGGTCTTGTGCTGGTAACGGCACTTTTTCTTCCCACGCAGGGTACCGCGACACCCTTTGACAACACGCTCCTGACACGACTTTCCGGTGCAGCCCCCAAACTGAATGTTGAGGTCTTGCAGCAGGCATTGAAAGCATCGTCCTGCGCGGTGTCGAACGGTGTCGAGATGCCGGAGCGGCTGGCGGTGATCGATTTCTCCCTGCCATCCAGCGAGGAACGCCTTTGGATTTTCGATCTGGCCAGCGGGAAGCTGGTGCTCAGGGATCTGGTTGCTCATGGCAAGAACTCCGGAAATCTGGAATCCACGGCATTCTCCAATATTGAAGGGAGTCACCAGTCCAGCATAGGCCTGTTCAAAGCCAGTGAATCCTACCGGGGCAAACACGGCTATTCCCTGCGACTCGATGGTCTGGAGCCCGGTATCAATGACCTGGCTCGACAGCGTGCCATCGTGATTCATGGGGCGGACTACGTGAATGACAACTGGGTCCGTGATTATGGCCGCATCGGCCGCAGTCACGGCTGCCCCGCGGTTGACCAGCAAGTGATCCAGCAGGTGGTGGATAATCTGAAAGGTGGGCAACTGGTGTTCAAATACTATCCGGACCAGAAATGGCTGCAGTCGTCCGGGTATCTGAACTGCGAGACAGGTCAGATTGCGGGTGTCGAAAAGAGTGGATTGGATAATAGCTGATCACCAGGAGTTGGCAGGGTTAAAAACTTGCCAAAAAGTGGTTGACGCCCGCGAACGAATCCGTAGAATACGCCTCCGTTGTCGGCATCAAGTCAGCAACTACAAGCGGGAATAGCTCAGTTGGTAGAGCACAACCTTGCCAAGGTTGGGGTCGCGAGTTCGAATCTCGTTTCCCGCTCCAGATTCCGGAAACCCGGCCCCTGAAAAGGCCGGGTTTCTTCGTTTTCAAGCAATGCATTCCCGCGTTTCCTGATCCAACCTCGGTTATACTCTTCGCCCAACCTTTCAGTTTTTAGCGACGGTGGGAGGAAGTGTGAGAGTCCATTCCCTGTATATCTATCCGGTGAAATCCCTGGCCGGTATTCCGGTGCCTTTTTTTGATATGGACGACTTCGGTCCAGCGGGGGATCGCCGTTGGATGATTGTTGATTCCGACCGGCGGTTCGTTACTCAACGCGACTACCCGATGCTGGCCAGGGTCCATACGGCGCTTGAGGGGGATTATGTTAGGGTGAGCATCCCTGGTGAGGGTGACTATCTGCTACAACCGGGTGAAGAAGAGGCGCGGGTGCTGGTCTGGCGTGACTGGGTCAAGGCCGTTTACAGCACGGCAGAGGCCTCCGAAGCCCTGAGCCGGTTCTGTGGTGTCGACTTCCGTTTTGTCTACATGCCGGATACGTCTTTTCGGAGAGTGGATGCTGGCCGGGTTACCGACGAGCGCAGAGTAAGTTTTGCGGATGGTTTTCCGTTCCTGGTCACCAACCTTGCCTCTCTGGAAGAGTTGAATGGCAGGCTCGAGACGCCAGTGGAGATACGTCGCTTTCGCCCCAATATCGTGGTTGAAGGGGCTGCGGCATGGAGCGAAGACGATTGGCGGCAATTATTGATTGGCGAGCAGGCGTTCAGTCTGGTTAAGCCCTGTTCTCGCTGCGTGATGACCACAGTTGATCCGGATACCGGCGTAAAAGGATCGGATCTTCAGCCGTTGCGGACCCTCGGGCAGTATCGCCGCACGGTTGACGGAGTCATTTTTGGAATGAATGCCATTCACGAGGCGCCAGGCACTGTTCGTGTCGGTGACCCCGTGATCAATAGAACGACAGGTTAGTAACACGGGTAATAAGGAGTAATAACACGGTGCCATTGTTATCGCTGGATGCCATTTCCCTGGCTTTTGGTATGCAGCCGCTGCTGGATAAAGCCTCGCTGAATATAGA
This sequence comes from Marinobacter sp., assembly GCA_022014155.1. Lineage (GTDB taxonomy): Bacteria > Pseudomonadota > Gammaproteobacteria > Pseudomonadales > Oleiphilaceae > Marinobacter. Next base: position 55,873 of record JAKLLS010000005.1, read on the forward strand.
AGCGGGGGAGCGGGTGTGTCTGCTGGGTCGTAACGGAGAAGGTAAATCCACGCTGCTCAGGATTGTCAGTGGGGAAGTCACACCAGAGGGAGGCGTCGTGCGTCTGGACGAGGGGGCGAGGCTGGCGGTACTGCCGCAGAATCTGCCTGCGGAAGACCATCGCACGGCCTATGAGGTGGTCGCCAGCGCCTTCCCTGAAACTGGCGAGTTGCTGGCGCGTTTTCACACGTTGTCGCAGCAGGCGGATGAGGCCAGCCTGGATCAGATGATGAAGGTTCAGGAGCGTCTGGAGGCGCTGGACGGGTGGCGGCTGGATCAAAAGGTTAGCGCCATTCTCGAGCAGTACAGTATTGATCCTGAGCAGACTCTGAACACACTCTCCGGGGGCTGGCAGCGGCGGGTGCTGTTGGCGAAAGCTCTGGTTGCAGAACCGGATATCCTGTTGCTTGATGAGCCGACCAACCACCTCGATGTACCTGCGATTGCCTGGCTGGAAGAAGCGCTTGGACAGTTCCGTGGGGCCATCCTTTTTGTCAGTCACGACCGGGCGTTCATCCGCAAGATGGCGACCCGGATTGTGGAGCTGGATCGGGGGAAGCTGGTCAGTTTCTCGGCGACTTACGACAAGTACCTGGAGTTGAAAGAAAAGGCGCTCGAGGAAGAGGAGCGGCAGAACGCGCTGTTTGACAAGCGTCTGAAACAGGAGGAAGCCTGGATCAGGCAGGGAATCAAGGCGCGTAGAACACGCAACATGGGACGGGTCAGGGCCCTGAAAGCCATGCGTGAAGAGCACCGCCAACGCCGGGTCCGGGGTGGGACGGCCAGCTTTGTCGTGGAAGATGCGGACCGGTCGGGCAAGCTCGTTGTCGAGGCGAAAGAGGCTGGATTCCGTTACCCGGACGGCACTCCGGTGATTGAGGATATGAACCTGACGATCCTTCGTGGCGACAAGATCGGTCTGGTGGGGGAGAACGGCACCGGCAAAACCACGCTGGTGAGGCTCCTGCTTGGAAACCTGAAGCCCACCGAAGGTTCGATTCGACTGGGTACGAACCTTGAAGTGGCTTACTTTGATCAGCTTCGGGGTGAGTTGGATCTGGAGCGCAATGCCCTTGATAATCTCTCCGAGGGGCGGGAGTTCATCGAGATTAACGGTCAGAGCAAGCACGTTCTCGGATATCTTCAGGAGTTCCTGTTCAGTCCCCAGCGGGCCCGATCGCCCGTCAGCGTGTTCTCCGGTGGGGAGAGGGCGCGTTTGTTGCTCGCCAAGCTGTTTAGCAAGCCGGCCAATATACTGGTGCTTGATGAGCCAACCAACGATCTGGACGTGGAAACCCTGGAGTTACTTGAAGCTCAGCTGGTGGAGTTCAAGGGTACCGTTATTGTCATCAGTCACGATCGGGAATTCCTCGATAATGTGGTAACGGACACCATTTTCCTGGATGGTTCCGGAGCCGTCAGGGAATACGTGGGTGGTTACAGTGACTGGCGCCGTCAAGGTGGTTTTTTCCCGGCAGAACGCAAAACTGCCCGCCCGGAAAAGCCGGCGAAGCCATCAAAACCGGTGGAGGCACCTCAGCAACATGTCACAGCTGTGGCGGAATCCACAAAATCGAAACCCACAAAGCTGAGTTATAAGCTTAAACTTGAACTGGATGAATTACCGGGCAAAATTGAGTCGCTGGAAACGGAGGTTGCGGCACTTCAGGATCGCATCTCGGATCCGGAGTTCTATTCAGGTCCAGCGGACGACGTCTCGACGACGCTGGCTGAGCTGGCGGGCAAGGAAGCCCAGTTGGAAAAGGTCATCGAGCGGTGGATGGAGTTGGAAGAACAGGCCAATCAATGAATGTTAATTACTGTTTCAGGTTTCAGGATGGGCGGCAGGTTGACTTTAAAGTGACAAGCCAGCCCGCGGAGGTTGTTTCACCCTTGCCATCCTGGGCTCGGCTTGAGCATTGCCAGTGTTCAAACTGCCCGCTAAAACCGGAGGATTCTCCTCATTGCCCTGCCGCGACAGAGATCCTGCCGGTGGTGACTGCCTTCCAGGCAGACGAGGCGTATCAGAAAGTTGATGTAAGCGTCACCGATGAGCGTCGTACGTACTCCAAATCCACCTCGCTTGAGGAGGCCCTGCGGTCATTGCTCGGGTTGAAGATGGCAACCAGTGGCTGTCCGGTTTTGGGCGAGCTTAAGTCAATGGCTGTTCATCACCTGCCGTTTGCCAGCACCGATGAATTTATCATGAGAAGCGTTTCCCATTACCTGCTGCAGCAATATTTTGCCAAACGCAATCATAAGGAGCCCGACTGGGAGCTACAGGGCCTTGTGGAGAGGAATCAGCGCCTACAACTGGTCAACCAGGCGTTATGGCAAAGGATTCACTCGGTATGCGAGGGAGACAGCAACCTCAAGGCGTTGCTGAATTTCTTTTCCATGGCATCGAGCGTCAGCTTTTCGCTGGAGAGTCAATTACGGAAGCTTGAAAGTAAGATGGAAGGCGGAGGGTAATTCTCCAGATCCTGACCCACCAGGCCATCTGGAGAGTCCAGGGGGCCTGGTGGGCGGAGAGGGTTAGTGAATCCGGACTGCCAGGACATCACACTCGGTGCCGTGAAGCACACCGTTGGCGGTCGATCCCAGCAACAGCTGAAAGCCCTTACGACCATGACTGCCAACAATAATGAGGTCAACGTCCTGTTCTTTGGCCAGTCTGTGTATTTCCGACTCCGGCCGGCCCACCGTTATAACCTGATTGTCGTCGGTAACGCCGTATTGTTTGCCATAGGCAGCGAGCTGCTCCCTGGCAGCCTTGTCCAGTTGGTCCTGCAATTCTGTCAGATCCATTGGAATGTCACCGCCATAAGCATATCCGACGGGCTCCACGACATGTACCAGCAGCAATTCAGCGCCATGGGCCTTGCTGATTTCCTGTGCCTTGTTAAGAACCTGGGGGGCCTCCTCGGTCAGATCTATGGCCACCAGCATCTTCTTATAGGTCGACATTGCGTTGCTCCTTAGCGAACAAGTGGTTCTGCAGAATAACCATGATTTCAGGATAGTCGAAAAACGAATGTTCGGAACTGATAGGTATCAAAAAAACACTGAAACCGGTGTGGTGGGGCGGATTGACGGGGGCAGGGTGATGAGGAGCTCGCCCCCGTGAATCTCAGGTGTTGTTCTGAAGCAGTGTGATGGTCGTGTCCAGACCCTGAAGAATGCCTTTGGAGTAGCGATCAATGACGAATGCCACATTGTTCTCATTGTAATTGATGTAGGAGCCACGAATGAACTGCCACTTGGAGGTAACGTCCTCGAGGGCGCTCTTTAGCTCACCTTTTTTGCCGCCCCTGTTGATTTCGGCCAGCAGTGAGTCAAATTTGAGAGCTTGTTGATCCAGGGATTCCTCTGTTGAAGAGCCCTGGAATGTCTGCGAGACCGTTGAGTATGTCCGGGCGGAATATTTGGCCATCATCTGGGCTAGGGTGATGGCCGCGGATCTGGCGGCTTCCACGCGGGAGCTGGTGGAGGTTTCGCTGCTTTCCCGGGAAACGTCGTAAAGCTCCGTCGCCATTCTGCTCATCGTCAATGCCTGGTTGGCCATATCGGAAACCAGTCGCAGGTCCGGGTAGCCGGTGTTACGCACATCGTTAATATTGTCCCGCATCAGATTCTTGAAGGAATCGAATTCGCCGTTCAGCTTTTCGACATCCTCATTGCTGAGAATGCCCGCCGTGCTTTCGGCAAGATTGGTCATGGATGTATTGGCGTTATTAATGTTGCCCACAATTTCATTGAGGGTGTTGGTGTCACCGTTGGCGCTGAAACGATAGTAGGCATCCAGGGCAAGGTAGTTGCTGACACGGAACTTGTGCAGCTCGGAAAGAAATCCGTCTCCGGTTTCTGCTCGTGCAGCAAAAGAAGTAAGGGCGAGCAGTATCAGGGCTGCAACGAGTGAGCGTACCCGAAGGCGAGCGTCGGTCATCGGATAGATCTCCGTACGTGTGTTTTATTATTGTGGACTAAAGTCTCGGTCCGAAGGTAAAGTAACTCAGCCAGCCGATCAAGCGGTTTTACAGCCTGTAACCCGGGCAAATGTAAAGTGCTGCCAAATTTGTGTGACGCAGTTCCGGTTTTTGTTAAGACACGGATATACCACACTGAAAAACAATAAATTCAAATCACCAATTTCTCCGGTGCCTTCGCCGACTTTGAAGACTTTTGCACCGATTCTTCCAGAAACAAATTGACAAATGAGCTGTTTTTTTTCATCGTGTGCCCTCACGATTCAAACGACTGTATGAATTTTGAATCGGATTATCGGGCAGTGACCGAAATCTCGCTGCATCCGCAGGCGCTTGCCAACATCTGAAATGGCGAGGGGTCTGCAAGCAGTTCCAAACACAGACTGGAGATCAGTTGATGATTTACGAAGGTAAAGCCATCACGGTTAAAGAGATCGAAGGCGGGATCGCTCAGTTGAACTTTGACTTGCAGGGCGAGTCAGTCAACAAGTTCAACCGTCTCACCATCGAAGAACTGGGCGCCGCAGCTGAAGCACTCAAATCCCAGAAGAACCTGAAAGGGTTGGTCGTAACCAGCTCCAAGGACAGTTTCATTGTCGGTGCTGATATCACCGAGTTTACCGAGCTGTTTGCCGGTACAGAAGAAGACCTCGTTGCCAATAACCTGAAGGCCAATGAAGTTTTCAACGCTATTGAAGACCTGCCGTTCCCGACGGTTACCGCCATCAACGGTATCGCACTGGGCGGTGGTTTCGAGATGTGTCTGGCGACCGACTACCGTGTTATGGCTCCGAAAGCCAAGGTAGGTCTGCCGGAAGTCAAGCTGGGTATATTCCCGGGCTTTGGTGGCACTGTGCGCCTGTCCCGTCTGGTGGGCGTGGATAACGCCATCGAGTGGATCAGTGGTGGTACTGAAAACCGCGCTGACGCAGCTCTGAAAGTGGGCGCTGTGGATGCTGTTGTAGAAGCCGACAAGTTGGTTGAAGCGGCTGTTGCCATTATTAACCAGTGCAACGAAGGCAAGCTGGACAACGAAGCGCGTCGCGAAGAGAAGAAAGGCAAAATCAAGCTCAATGCCATGGAAAGCATGATGGCGTTCGAGATTTCCAAGGCGTTCGTTGCTGGTAAGGCGGGCAAGAACTATCCGGCGCCGGTGGAAGCCATCAAGGTGATGCAGAAGCACGCCGGTATGACCCGCGACAAGGCAATCGAGGTGGAAGCCAAGGGCTTTGCCAAGATGGCCAAGACCAACGTGGCGGCCTGCCTGGTAGGTCTGTTCCTGAACGATCAGGCCCTTAAGAAGAAAGCCAGCGCCTGGGAGAAGGAAGCCGCTGACGTGAAACTGGCGGCCGTACTGGGTGCCGGCATCATGGGTGGTGGTGTGGCCTACCAGTCCGCACTGAAGGGCACACCGATCATCATGAAGGACATCAACCAGGACGGTATCGCCCTGGGACTGAAGGAAGCCAAGAAGCTTCTGTCCAAGCGTGTTGACAAGGGCAAGATGGACGCCGGCAAAATGGCCGACGTGCTCAACAGCATTACTCCGACCCTGAACTACGGTGATTTCAAGAACGTAGACCTGGTTGTTGAAGCAGTTGTTGAAAATCCGAAGGTGAAAGATGCGGTTCTGCGTGAAACCGAAGAGATGGTTCGTGATGACGCCATCCTGACCTCCAACACCTCTACGATTTCCATCGACCTTCTGGCCAAGAACCTGAAGCGTCCGGAAAACTTCTGTGGCATGCACTTCTTCAACCCGGTGCACATGATGCCGCTGGTTGAGGTTATCCGTGGCTCCAAGACCAGTGATCGTGCTATCGCGACCACCGTGGCTTACGCCAAGGCCATGGGCAAGACCCCGATTGTGGTCAACGATTGCCCGGGCTTCCTGGTTAACCGTGTACTGTTCCCGTATTTCGGCGGCTTCGCTGGCCTGCTGCGTGACGGCGCGGACTTCCAGAAAGTCGACAAGGTCATGGAAAAGTTCGGCTGGCCGATGGGCCCCGCATACCTGCTGGACGTGGTTGGCATGGATACCGCCAAGCACGCCGATGAGGTGATGGCGGAAGGCTTCCCGGATCGTATGAAGTCCGACTTCAAGTCCGGCGTGGAAGTGATGTTCGAGAACAACCGTTACGGACAGAAGAACGACAAGGGCTTCTACAAGTACGAACTGGACCGCAAGGGCAAGCAGAAGAAGGTTGTCGACGAAGAGACCTACAAGCTGCTTGAGCCGGTTGTTCAGGGTAAGAACGATTTCAGCGACGAGGACATCATCGCCCGCATGATGCTGCCCCTGTGCCTGGAGACCGTTCGCTGCCTGGAAGACGGCATTGTTGAAGACCCGGCAGACGCCGATATGGGCCTGATCTTCGGTATCGGCTTCCCGCCGTTCCGTGGTGGTGCCCTGCGCTATATCGACGACATGGGTGTCGACAAGTTCGTCGAGCTGGCAGACAAGTTTGCAGATCTTGGTCCTTTGTATCACCCGACCGAGAAGCTGCGTGAAATGGCCAAGACTGGCGAAAAGTTCTTTGGCTAACCCTGAACGAGATTTCCGAACGGAGAAAGATCTATGAGCCTTAATCCGAGAGACGTTGTCGTCGTCGATTGCGTGCGGACTCCGATGGGGCGTGCCAAAAATGGCTGCTTCCGCAACGTGCGTGCCGAAACATTGTCTGCCGCGCTGATCGAAGCACTGTTTGAGCGCAACCCGAAGCTCGACGCGAAAGAAGTTGAAGACGTGATTTGGGGCTGTGTTAACCAGACCAAAGAACAGGGCTTTAACGTGGCGCGTCAGATTTCATTGTTGACCCGCATCCCGCACGAATCCGCGGCACAGACCGTCAACCGTCTGTGTGGTTCCGCCATGAGCGCGATCCACACCG
>JAKLLS010000058.1 GCA_022014155.1 Marinobacter sp.
CCATGCTCAAAGGTGATGTGCCTGAAATGGATCTGGCTGTCGAGCGCGACAGGTTATTGGCATTGATCGCCGACGATCTTGAACAGCTGAAAGCGGCCCACGGAGAGGGTGCGTTGCAAGTGGTGGATGAGCAGGGACTGGGGCTCAGTTATCCGGTTCAGATCTGGCCGCAGAAAGTCAAAACCCATAATCTGGACAAGGAGCCTTCGGCGGAAGGCACACTCCAGGGCATCAAGGGGCAGTACCTGATGCTTGATACTGGTGTGATCAATATTCGTAAATACACCGGGTATGATGTCCGCTTCCGGGTATTTCCCAAGACCTGAGTCCGTTCGAGAGACCCATTGCATCGGTACCTTCACCCCGTGCCGACTGAAACGAATTTCTGGAGACAACCCATGCGTACCAGTCAGCCAAAGACCATTTACCTGAAAGACTACCGTGTACCGGATTTCCTCGTAGATCACGTCGATCTCAGGTTCGAGCTGTACGAAGACGGTGCCCGCGTCCATAGCGCGCTATCCCTACGCCGAAACCCGGAGTCGTTCGACAATCAGGGTGCCCTTGAGCTGGATGGTGACAGCCTGAAACTGGAATCTGTGGCTCTCGACGGCGCCGTACTGGAAGTGGGGCAATACGAGGATCTCGGTGACAAGCTGGTTGTTGCAGATGTGCCCGATGCATTCGAGCTTACGGTGGTCACCTGGATTGAGCCACAGAACAACACCCGCCTTGAGGGGTTGTACAAGTCATCGGGGATGTTCTGTACCCAGTGTGAAGCGGAGGGTTTCCGCTGCATCACTTTCTTCCCGGACCGGCCAGACGTGATGGCGCGTTTCCGCACGCGGATAGAAGCAGACAAGTCCAGCTACCCGATCCTGCTGTCCAACGGCAACGATATTGAACGCGGTGACCTGGCGGACGGTCGACACTTTGTTGCCTGGGAAGATCCGTTCCCGAAGCCCTGTTATCTGTTTGCACTGGTGGCCGGGGACCTGGTGGAAAAGCGGGACAGCTTCTCTACCCTGTCTGGTCGCGATATCGACCTGCGGATGTACGTGGAACCGCGCAACTCAGAGAAATGCGAGCACGCGATGGATTCACTCAAGCGCTCAATGCGCTGGGATGAAGAAGTCTACGGCCGGGAATACGACCTGGATATCTTCATGATCGTTGCCGTGGATGACTTCAATATGGGGGCGATGGAAAACAAGGGCCTGAACATCTTCAACTCCTCCTGTGTTCTTGCCAGCCAGGAGACCGCGACGGATCTGGCGTTCCAGCGTATTGAAGCGATTGTGGCTCATGAGTACTTCCATAACTGGTCCGGCAACCGTGTCACCTGTCGCGACTGGTTCCAGCTCAGCCTGAAGGAAGGCTTTACGGTCTTCCGGGATTCGCAGTTTTCCTCGGACATGGGCTCGCCCACGGTCAAACGTATCGAGGACGTCACCCTATTGAGAACGGCACAGTTCGCCGAGGATGGCGGCCCCATGGCACACCCGGTGCGCCCGGCGTCGTACATGGAAATTTCCAACTTCTACACCCTGACCATCTATGAAAAAGGCGCGGAAGTGGTGCGGATGATTCATACCCTGCTGGGGTCCGAGTTGTTTCGTAAAGGCAGTGATCTGTATTTCGAGCGTCATGATGGGCAGGCCGTCACCACGGATGATTTTGTCAAAGCCATGGAAGACGCCAGCGGTCGTGATCTCTCACAATTCCGACTCTGGTATGAGCAGGCAGGCACTCCGGTGCTCAACATCAGCGACAGTTACGATGAGCAGGCCGGTATTTATCATCTGACAGTTGAGCAGACCATTCCTGATACGCCTGGTCAGCAGGACAAGCGGCCCCAGCACATCCCCTTTGCACTGGGGCTGCTTGATGGCAGCGGGAACGATATGCCATTGAAGCTGGCCGACGGTGACGATGATGCGCCTACCGAGCGGGTGCTGGAGTTGACGGAGGCGAGCCACACGTTCGAGTTCAATGGCGTCCGTGAGCAGCCGGTTCCCTCGTTGCTGAGGCAGTTCTCTGCGCCCGTGCGTGTGGCTTATCCCTGGTCCAGGGAGCAACTGCAGTTCCTGATGAGCCATGATTCCGACGGATTTAACCGCTGGGATGCCGGCCAGCGTCTGGCGGTGGACGTAATCTCATCGTTGGTGAGCGCTCCGGACGAAGTGGAGATTGAGCCCAGACTGGTGGCTGCCTATCGTCATCTGATTTCGGATCCCTCTCTGGACCAGGCTCTGGTGGCCAAGATGTTGCAGTTGCCGTCGGAAGCCTACCTGATCGAATTGGCTGACAGTCCTGATGTGCAGGCTATTCACCGGGCACGGGAGAGGGTGCTCACGCATCTTGCGGTTTCCCTCAGGGACGATCTGTTGGCGTGCTACCGCCGTATTGCCTCAACAGGAGACTATGAACTGACACCGGAAGCCATTGCTGGTCGCAGCCTGCGAAATACGGCCCTGGCCTGGTTGCTTCACATAGATGATGAGGAGGGCAGGGATCTGGCCGTACGTCAGTTCCGGGAAGCGGATAACATGACCGATCGCCTGGGAGCGCTACGAGGGTTAGTGAACTCTGGTTTTGCGGCGGACCGTGAACAGGTGCTGGAGGCGTTCTACCAGCGTTTCTCTGACGATCCACAGGTGGTAGAGCAGTGGTTCTCGGTGCAGTCTTCGAGCCCTGCGACCGGAAGCCTTGATCAGATCCGGCAGTTGATGTCTCACGAGGCGTTCGACTGGAAAAATCCCAATAAAGTGCGTTCGGTTATCGGCGTGTTTGCCGGTCAGAACCTGGCGGCGTTTCACGCGGCGGATGGTTCCGGGTACCGTTTCCTGGCGGATCAGGTATCACGGCTGGATGACAGCAACCCGCAGATTGCGGCACGCCTGGTGACACCGTTGACCCGCTGGAAGAAGTTTGCATCGGTTCATGGTGACCAAATGAAAGCTGCTCTTGAGCAGATTCGCGACAAGCAAGGGTTGTCACGGGACGTGTATGAGGTTGTTCACAAGAGTCTTGCGGGCTAGGGAATCCCCGCGAAGGCCAAAATCGCACTTTCGGTCGATAGACAATATTGGCCAATCGTCTAATCTGTGTGGAATAGTCGATAAACCATAAAACGACAATAAAAAGCCCGTCCAAGGGCTTCCAGACGGAAGTAAGGTTTCAAATGATCTATAACAAGAACTTTTTCCTGGGCAGCATGCTTGCGCTTTCCGTGGCTTCTGTTCCGGCTTTGGCCGCCGTTTCATCCAGTGAGGCTGCCCGGTTGGGGCAGGATCTGACGCCATTTGGTTCCCTCAAGGCGGGCAATGGGGCGGGGACCATTCCCGCCTGGGATGGCGGTCTGACCACCCCGCCGGACGGATACAAAGGCAGCGGCCAGCACCACATCAATCCGTTTCCGGATGACGACGTGCTGTTTACGATCAATGAATCCAATGTGGATCAGTACAGCGAGCACCTTACCGATGGTGTAAGGGCAATGCTGAAAGCCTATCCCACTTCCTTCCGGATCCCTGTCTACAAGACCCGTCGTACCCATGCCGTTCCGGACTGGGTTGCCAGGAACACCAGAGAAAACGCCGTGAACGCGGAGATCGTTGGCGATGGTGAAGGTCTCGACGGCGCATTTGGCGGCTATCCGTTTCCCATATTGCATGGCAATAATGAAGAAAAGGCATGGCAGGCGATCTGGAATCACCTGACCCGGTGGCGTGGGGTCAGTGTCACCCGTCGTTCCAGCGAAGTGGCGGTCCAGACCGATGGTGACTACTCCCTCGTTACATCCCAGCAGGAAGCCTTCTTTAATTTTTACAACCCCGAAGGCGGTGAAGAAGACCTGGACAATGTCATTTTTTACTACCTCTCGTTTACCCAGTCACCGCCCCGTCTTGCTGGTGGCGCAATCCTGATCCACGAAACCCTGAATCAGATCATCAATCCGCGCAACGGCTGGGGATATAATGCCGGTCAGCGTCGTGTGCGCAGGGCTCCGAACCTGGGCTACGATTCTCCGATTGCAGCTTCTGACAACCTTCGTACGGCGGATGATACCGACATCTTCAACGGTGCCCTGGATCGGTACAACTGGACCTACGAAGGCATGCGGGAAATCTACATTCCCTACAATAACTACCGCATTGGTGAGAAAGGCACGCCTTACTCTGAAATTCTGGGTGTGTCTCATGTCAATCCGGACCTTACCCGCTGGGAGCTTCACCGTGTGCACGTTGTGGAAGCCAACCTGAAGGACGGTGAGCGCCACATATACGCCAAGCGTCGTTTCTATATTGATGAAGACAGCTGGAACATCGTTCTGGTGGACCAGTACGACGGCCGGGGAGAACTCTGGCGTGTCACCATGGGCCTTCCCAAGAACTATTATGAGCTCCCGGGCGTGTGGACAGTGTTGGACGTCTATCACGACCTTCAGGCACGTCGTTATCACGTGCTGGGTCTGGATACCGAAGAACCGAACACCCGGACTTTTTCGGACGATGTTCCCAACAGGCGTTACTTCTCACCCGCGTCGCTACGTCGCCGGAGTGTACGCTGAGGGTTTATTGCCCCGGCACTACAGAGACACAGTTCAAACAACATAAATAGGCAATCTGAATGGCTACAAGGTTGATGTGCAAGACTCTGGGTGCGGCTTGTCTTGGAGTATCCATGGCACTGTCCGCTCCCTCGGTGTTTGCGCTTGCAGATATCATCGAAACTCCATCACGTCCAACAGATCTGGCGCCCCAGTCATTGCTCAACGATGCGACAATAGCGGGTGACAGGATCGTGGCGACAGGTGAGCGGGGCCATATCATCTACTCGGATGATGAAGGGCAGACCTGGGAGCAGGGGCAAGTGCCGGTATCCGTCACCATGACGGGGATTGATTTTGGCACTGAGCAGCATGGCTGGGCCGTTGGCCATAGTGGGGTCGTTTTGCACTCAGGCGATGCTGGCGAAACCTGGGAGCTTCAGCTGACCGGTATCGAGGCAGCAAAACTGGCAATTGAAACCAAGCAGGAACAGATTGCTGAGCTTGAAGAGCAGATCGAAGAGGCACCTGAAGAAGAAAAAGCAGATCTTGAATGGGCCCTGGACGACCTGTTTTTTACCATGGGGAACCTGGAAGCTGATCTTGACGTCGGCCCTGTGAATCCGCTGTTGGACGTATGGTTTGAAAACGAGAATCACGGGTTTGTCGTCGGTGCCTACGGCATGATTCTGCGTACCACCGATGGTGGCGAAACCTGGCGTGACTGGTCAGCGCGGATTGATAACCCGCAAAGTTTCCATCTCAACAGCATTACCCAGGTGACCGGTGGCGCCATCGTGATAGTCGGTGAGGCCGGTAACATTCACGTATCCGTTGATGGTGGGGATACATGGGAGCGTCGTGAAAGCCCTTATTCGGGGTCGCTCTTTGGGGTTATCGGTACCGGTGAGGCCAACGAAATGCTGGCATTCGGCCTCCGTGGCAACAAGATGCTCTCAACGGACCTGGGGCAGTCCTGGGAAATGATCCCCAATGACGCAGGGGCAACCCTGAACAGTGGCATGGTTGCGGACGATGGTCGAATTACCCTGGTCGGGAACGGCGGCGCTGTTCTGCTTAGCACAGATGGTGGTGAATCCTTCCGCCCATATTTCCGCGATGACCGGGAAAGCGTCATGGCGGTTGTTCCTGTTTCGGGAACCAACCTTCTGATTGTTGGCGAGGGTGGCGTTAAGTTCACCGACGCTCGTGGCAAGAACCTTCAATAACGCCCTGATGTGGCATCAACAAAACGAAATAGAGGGGCTTTGAATGTCGAACCCGAAGCACGACAAGGGCGAACATTACCTGACGACACCGAAGGCAGAACCGTTTCTTGAACGGCTGATCTTCAACAATCGGGCTATCATCCTGATTGCATTCTTTTTCCTGACGCTGTTTCTTGGCTATAACGCCATCAAAATACAGCCGGATGCCAGTTTCGAGCGGATGATTCCGCTTGAGCATCCTTACATCGTGAACATGCTTGACCACAGGGACGACCTGGAGAACCTGGGGAACTTTGTGCGTATTGCCGTCGAGGTGAAAGAGGGCGATATTTTCACCCAGGAGTACATGGAAACCCTGAAACAGATCACTGATGAGGTGTTCTACCTGAACGGTGTTGATCGTTCGGGGCTGAAGTCTCTGTGGACCTCCAATGTGCGTTGGGTCGAGGTAACAGAGCAGGGCTTCCAAGGGGGAACTGTGATCCCTGATGGCTATGATGGCTCCCGTGACAGTCTGGAGGCATTGCGCCAGAACGTTCTGCGCTCAAACGAGGTTGGCCGTCTGATTTCGGACAACTTCCGTTCCACAATCGTGTATGCGCCGTTGTATGAGAATAACCCGGAGACCGGTGAGCCGCTGGATTACGGTAGTTTCTCCCGTCAACTGGAAGAGAAGATTCGTGACAAGTATGGCGCGAATAATCCCAATATTGAGATCCATATTGTTGGCTTTGCCAAGAAAGTGGGTGACTTGATCGAGGGTATTGGTGCTATTGCCTACTTTGCCGGCATCACGATTCTGCTGACGACGCTGCTACTGTACGGGTACTCCCGCTGTATCTCTGGCACGCTGGTGCCGGTGTTTTCATCCATCGTAGCGGTGTTCTGGCAGTTGGGTATCCTCAAGCTTCTTGGCTATGGTCTGGATCCCTATTCTGTGCTGGTGCCGTTCCTGGTGTTTGCCATTGGTATTAGTCATGGAGTCCAGGTGGTGAATGCCATGGCGATCGAAGCCTCCAAGGGGTTCGATCCGATTACCGCTGCGCGGCTTGCCTTCCGGGCTCTGTATATTCCGGGCATGCTGGCGCTGATTTCCGATGCCTTCGGCTTCCTGACCCTGCTCTTTATCCAGATCGACGTCATCAAGGATCTGGCGGTCGCCGCCGGTCTGGGTGTTGCCATCGTGATCATCACGAATCTGGTCCTGCATCCGCTGATTATGTCCTACATCGGTATCACCAAGGGTGGTGTCCGTCATGTGCAGAGTCATGGTGAAAAACAGGATCGTAAATGGCGGGTTATGTCCTACTTCGCCCATCCTGGCGTCGCGCCGGTGTCACTGCTGATTGCAGTCATTGGTCTGGGCGTTGGTCTTTACTACAAGCAGGGGCTGAAAGTAGGGGATCTGGACCAGGGGGCCCCGGAGCTGCGTGCTGACTCCCGCTATAACAAAGACAACGCCTACATCATCAACAATTACTCGACCAGTGCTGATGTGCTGGTGGTTATGGTGAAGACGCCTGAAGAGCAATGCACCCAGTATAACGTTCTGCGCGCCATGGATAGCCTGCAGTGGGAGCTCCAGAACACACCGGGCGTGCAGTCGTCTGCGTCGCTGGCGGATGTATCCAAGATCGTTACCAAGGCGCTCAACGAGGGTAACTGGAACTGGTACGAGATCTCACGCAACCAGACCATTATCAATGCGTCTATTCGTGAGGCCCCGGCTGGGCTGATCAATACCAATTGCGACCTGACGCCGGTACTGGTGTTCCTCGAAGACCACAAGGCCGAAACGCTGCAGACCGTCGTAGACCGTGTTGAGGAATTCGCGGAGAACAACAGCAATGAAGAGCACACCTTCCTGCTGGCGGCTGGTAATGCCGGTGTTGAGGCTGCCACCAACGAAGTCATTTCCAGTGCCAAGAACATGATGCTGGCCTTCGTTTACGGTGTTGTCAGTTTCCTGTGCCTCCTGACATTCCGCTCTATTCGTGCGGTGATCTGTATTGTGACTCCGCTGGGTCTTACCTCGATCCTGTGTGAGGCGATCATGGCGACGTCCGGAATTGGTATCAAGGTAGCAACCTTGCCAGTTATTGCGCTGGGCGTCGGTATTGGTGTGGATTACGGTATCTATATCTACACGAAACTGGAGAAGTTCATACTGGAAGGCAAGGCACTTCAGGAGGCGTATTACGAGACTCTGCGTTCAACCGGTAAGGCGGTTATCTTTACCGGCGTAACCCTGGGTCTTGGGGTGGTCACCTGGATTTTCTCTCCAATCAAGTTCCAGGCGGACATGGGCTTCCTGTTGTTCTTCATGTTCCTGTGGAACATGGTGGGGGCCATTTGGCTGCTGCCGGCGCTGGCGAGATTCTTGCTGCGCCCGGATCACATGCTTGCCAAGGCGCGTTCGAAGGAGTAAGCACCTTCCACCCGACAAAAAAGCCCGCGTTGCGGGCTTTTTTGTTTCTCGGTCAACTGGTTAGCCAGCTAATGCATCCTTTATTTATGGTGCGAAGTGGTCTATGTTTCAAAACGAACCGGAAGTTTGTCCGTATGTGGATGCGGGCATCATATGATAACGATGAAAAAGGAAGATCCCATGACTCTAAAAATTAAAAGCTCCGTTTTCGCGCTTGCTGCCGCGGTCAGCCTTGGTGCCGCCTCCTCAGCCGTCTCCGCTCAGGAGCAGCGGTTTGTCACCATTGGTACTGGTGGGGTAACTGGCGTTTACTACCCGGCCGGCGGTGCGATCTGCCGCCTGGTCAACATGGATCGGAAGGAACATGGTATTCGTTGCTCGGTAGAGAGTACCGGTGGTTCTGTCTATAACCTGAATGCCATCAGTGAAGGGGAACTGGACCTGGCGGTTGCCCAGTCTGACTGGCAGTACCATGCCTACAACGGCACCAGTGAGTTTGAAGGCGCCAAGAATGAAAAACTGCGGGCGGTCTTCTCGCTGCATCCTGAGCCTTTTACCGTTGTTGCGAGCAAGGGTTCCGGCATCAAGACCTTTGAGGACCTGGAAGGCAAGCGCGTGTCTGTCAGTAACCCCGGTTCCGGTCAGCGGGCCACTGCAGAAGTGCTGATGAAGGAAATGGGCTGGGACCTGGACAAGTTCTCCCTGGCCGCCGAAATCAAGGCCGCCGAGCAGTCCCAGGCGCTGTGTGACGGCAACATCGATGCCTTCTTCTATACCGTTGGCCACCCATCCGGTTCTATCAAGGAAGCAACCACTTCCTGTGACAGCGTATTGGTCAATGTGGACAATGCCGCGACCAAGAAGTTGATCGACGAAAACCCATACTATCGTAAGGCGGTCATTCCTGGTGGCATGTACCGTGGCAGTGATGACGACGTAACGACCTTCGGTGTGGCGGCGACCTTTGTCTCTTCCACCGATGTGCCGGACGACGTTGTATATGCGGTCGTCAAGGCTGTCTTCGAGAACTTCGACAGCTTCAAGCGTCTGCATCCGGCCTTCGGAAACCTGAACAAGGAAGAAATGGTTTCTGATGCGCTTAGTGCCCCGCTGCATCCGGGCGCTATGAAGTACTACAAGGAAGCTGGCCTGATCGACTGATCTGTCTGCGTTTCAACGCAGCGGGCCACGTGCCCGCTGTGTTGTCTCTCCGGGGATTAATCTTTCACGTAACAGGAACTCTTTATGGCAACAAGCGACCCGGATAACGGGACTGGCATGGATGGCGGAAAAGTAAATCAGATTCTTCAGACAGAAACCGGGGGCAGGGTAGGCAGCGGAAAAACGGCCATTTTTCTCTTTATCGTCCCTCTGGTGTGGTCATTGTTCCAACTCTGGATTGCGTCGCCACTGCCATTTATTTTCAATGTCGGGATTTTCAACTCCACGGAAGCACGCTCCATTCACCTGGCCTTTGCCGTGTTTCTGGCGTTTACCGCCTTTCCTCTGATCAAGGGACGGAACCTCCACGGTGTCCCGGTTTATGATTGGGTTCTGGCTCTGGTAGCCGCATTTTGTGCGTCCTACCTGTATGTTTTTTACAGGGAATTGGCCAGCCGGCCCGGGGCGCCACTAACGGTGGACCTGTGGGTCGCGATGATTGGCCTGGTGTTGCTGTTGGAGGCAACCCGGCGTTCCCTCGGTCTCCCCCTGACCATTGTTGCTGCTGTTTTTATCACCTATTCCATCGCCGGGCCCTATATGCCCGATGTGATTGCCCACAAGGGCGTCAGTATCAGCAAACTGGCGTCTCATCAATGGTTGGGCACCGAAGGCGTCTTTGGTGTGGCGCTGGGTGTCTCCACCAGTTTCGTTTTCCTCTTTGTTCTATTTGGTGCTTTGCTCGAGCGTGCAGGAGCTGGTAACTACTTTATAAAAGTTGCCTACGCATTGCTCGGCCATATGCGCGGTGGCCCGGCCAAGGCTGCCGTGGTTTCCAGTGGCTTGAGCGGTGTGATTTCAGGGTCTTCGATTGCGAATGTTGTGACCACTGGCACGTTTACCATCCCTTTGATGAAACGGGTCGGGTTTCCTGCCACAAAGGCTGGTGCCGTTGAAGTGGCCGCTTCCACAAACGGCCAGCTTACACCCCCGATTATGGGCGCCGCTGCATTCCTGATGGTGGAATACGTTGGCATTTCCTATCTGGAAGTGATCAAGCACGCCATCCTGCCGGCGTTGATCTCCTATGTTGCCCTGATTTACATCGTCCACCTCGAAGCCTGCAAGCTGAAGATGAAGGGCGTCGAACGACTGGATCGTCCGACGCTTCCTCAGCGAATGCTGAACTGGGTGGTCCTGCTGATTGGCCTGATCGTGCTGACGCTGATCGTCTATTACGGTATTGGCTGGATTAAGGCCTGGTTGGGTGAAGGCGCGCCCTGGCTTCTTGGCCCTCTGCTTCTTCTGGTCTATATCGGGCTGGTTGGATACGCTACCCGCTTCCCCGAGCTTGAGATCGACGACCCGGACAAGGCAATGGGTGACCTGCCTCCGGTTGGTCCCACTGTTAAAACCGGTCTGTATTTTCTGCTGCCGGTTGTTGTGCTGGTATGGTGTCTGACCGTAGAGCGTTTCTCGCCTCAGTTGTCAGCGTTCTGGGCGACGGCTTTTATGATTTTCATTGTCCTGACCCAGCGCCCTCTGAAAGCATTCTTCCACAAGCAGGGCGCCTTTTTTGACAGCTTCAAGACCGGGTTTTTCGATCTTGGGCACTCTCTTGTCACCGGTGCGCGCAACATGGTTGGTATCGGTGTCGCCACCGCAACAGCAGGTATTGTGGTCGGTACGGTTACCCTCACGGGGATTGGTCTGGTGATGACGGAGTTCGTGGAATTCCTGTCCGGCGGCAATCTTCTGTTGATGCTGATCTTCACCGCGATTATCAGTCTGATTCTGGGGATGGGCTTGCCCACCACTGCAAACTACATTGTGGTGTCGACTCTGATGGCACCGGTCATCGTTACCCTGGGGGCTCAGAACGGATTGCTTGTGCCCCTGATCGCGGTTCATCTGTTCGTGTTCTACTTCGGCATCCTGGCGGATGATACGCCGCCCGTGGGGTTAGCGGCTTACGCGGCCGCTGCAATATCCGGGGCTGATCCGATCCGAACGGGGATTCAGGGGTTTACCTATGATATCCGGACGGCCATCCTGCCATTCATGTTTATCTTCAACACCCAGTTGCTGCTGATCGGGCTGAGTGGGTGGCTGGATTTGCTGATTACCATCTTCAGTGCCGTGACCGCGATGCTGGTATTCTCGGCAGCCACTCAGGGGTTCTGGTTTACCAAGAGCTACAAGTGGGAATCACTGCTCCTCATACTTATTACCTTCACCATGTTCCGTCCCGGCTTCTGGTGGGACATGATCTACCCGCCTACCGAAGATCGCCCTGCCGTGGAGATTATGGAATATGTGGAAGCTGTGCCTGCGAACGAACCTATTGTATTGAAGGCGTCGGGTATGTCGCTGGATGGAGGTGAAGTAACGACATACCTCAAGCTTGAGATTCCTGAAGGCGAATCACCTGAGTCGCGGCTGATGGAGGCGGGGCTGGAGTTAAGGCCGGACGGTGATCGCATGGCGGTTGAGTTTGTCAACTTTGGAAGTCCGGCGGAGGATGCCGGTATCCAGTTCGGCTGGACAATAGATGCCGTTCAGGTAGAGCTGGAGCGTCCGCCCCGGGAAATCATGTTCATCCCCGCATTGGCCCTGCTCGGGTTGGTGGCTTTCGGTCAGTTGCGGCGCAAGAGCCGGGAAGACGCTGCCGCCGCACCGGCCTGATTGCTTTCTCCGTTCGCAAAACCCGGCATTAACCCGCCGGGTTTTTTTCTGTTAAACTCCGCTGCGAATGTGGCCCGCGGTTTGTGTCGCGGATGGCCACCAACATGTGATCTTTGGTACGGATCACCGCTGAGTCCCACAGGAGAAGATAATCATGCCCGTAGTTACCCTGCCAGATGGCAGTCACCGCAGTTTTGCCGAAGCCGTCACCGTTCACGACGTTGCCGCTGATATCGGCGCCGGTCTCGCCAAGGCCGCTATTGCTGGCCGTGTTAACGGCACGTTGGTGGATACCAGTTACCAGATTGAAGATGACGTTGATCTCGCCATTGTGACCGAGCGGGATGAAGACGGCGTTGATATTATCCGCCATTCCACTGCCCACTTGCTGGCAATGGCCGTCAAGGAATTGTTCCCTTCGGCCCAGGTGACTATTGGCCCCGTGGTCGATAACGGCTTCTACTACGATTTCAAGTTTGATCGCCCGTTTACCAACGAAGATCTGGCGCGTATTGAAAAACGCATGGAGGAGTTGGCCAAGCAGGACATTCCAGTGTCACGTTCAGTGATGTCCCGGGATGAAGCGGTCAAGCTCTTTGAAGATATGGGCGAGGAATACAAGGTCCGAATCATTGAGGACATCCCCGGTGATGAAGACCTGTCTTTCTACCGTCAGGGTGATTTCATCGACCTGTGCCGCGGGCCTCACGTGCCCAACACCGGCAAGCTCAAGGCGTTCAAGCTGACCAAAGTGGCTGGCGCCTACTGGCGGGGCGATACCGGTAACGAGCAGCTCCAGCGTGTGTACGGTACAGCCTGGGGCAACAAGAAAGATCTCAAGGCCTATCTGCATCGCCTGGAAGAGGCGGAAAAACGGGACCATCGCAAGATCGGCAAGAAGTTGCACCTGTTCCATATGCAGGAAGAAGCCCCGGGGATGGTGTTCTGGCATCCGGATGGCTGGTCGCTTTACCAGGAAATCGAGCAGTACATGCGCGATATCCTGCGTCGTCACGATTACAAGGAAATCAAAACGCCCCAGGTGGTTTCCCGGGCCTTGTGGGAAAAGTCCGGTCATTGGGACAAATTCCACGATGACATGTTTACCACCGAGTCGGAAAAGCACGACTTTGCTATCAAGCCGATGAATTGCCCGTGCCATATCCAGGTATTCAACCAGGGGCTGAAGAGCTATAAGGACCTGCCGCTGCGTCTGGCGGAATTCGGCTCCTGTCATCGTAACGAGGCCTCCGGAGCATTGCACGGTCTGATGCGCGTTCGCGGGTTTACCCAGGACGATGCCCACATATTCTGCGAAGAAGACGCTATTCAGCAGGAAGTGTCCCGCTTTATCGATCTGCTTCACGAGGTGTACAAGGATTTCGGTTTTGATCAGATCCTCTACAAGCTGTCGACCCGTCCCGACAAGCGGGTAGGCTCCGACGAAGTCTGGGACAAGTCAGAAGCAGCACTGGAGGAAGCGCTGAATCGGGAAGGTGTGGATTGGGAATTGTTGCCTGGTGAGGGTGCGTTCTATGGTCCGAAAATTGAATTCTCCCTGAAAGACTGTATCGGTCGGGTATGGCAATGCGGTACCATTCAGGTCGATTTTTCCATGCCGGGCCGCCTTGGCGCCCAGTATGTGGCCGATAATTCCGAGCGCAAGACGCCTGTCATGCTGCACAGGGCGGTCCTCGGGTCGTTCGAGCGTTTCATTGGTATTCTCATCGAGGAATACGAAGGCGCATTTCCGACCTGGCTGGCACCAACCCAGGTAGCGGTCCTCAATATCACCGATAATCAGCGTGATTATTGTCAGAATCTGGCGAAAAAGTGGGATTCTTTGGGCTATAGGGTTAATGCTGACTTGAGAAACGAGAAGATCGGCTTTAAAATCCGCGAGCACACTATTAATAAAGTTCCTTTTTTGGTTGTTGTCGGTGACAAGGAAATCGAGAACAACGCCGTTGCAGTGAGAACTCGCAAAGGTGAAGATCTGGGAACTATGTCGCTTGAAGCGTTTGAACAGCTGCTGGCTGATGACATTCAACGCAAGGGCAGAACCAAAACGGAGATCTGATTATTAAACAGCGAGCGAATCGGGGTGGGCGCACACCTAAAGCGCCGATCAATGAGAATATTGACGCAACTGAAGTCCGCCTGATCGATGCCGAAGGCAATCAGGTCGGAATTGTTCCGATCGAAGATGCTCTCAAGCAGGCTGAAGAGGCCACTCTTGATCTGGTACAGGTTACGGATTCCGATCCGATCGTCTGTAAGATAATGGACTACGGCAAGAAGGTCTTCGAAGAGAAGAAGGCCAAGGCGGCTGCCAAGAAAAAGCAGAAGCAGACGCAGGTCAAAGAGCTTAAGTTCCGTCCAGGAACTGAAGAAGGGGATTATCAGGTCAAACTACGCAACCTGGTACGTTTCCTTGAAAACGGGGACCGCGGCAAGATCACTATTCGCTTTCGTGGACGTGAGATGGCACACCAGGAAATTGGTATGAAGCTCATGGGCCGGATCGAGGCAGATATTGAAGAACTTGCAACGGTTGAGATGCGGCCGAAAATGGAAGGCCGGCAGATGACCATGATTGTGGCTCCCCGCAAGAAGAAGTGAACCTGATCGGGTGATGATCCCCCGCGTCTGCGGGGGATTTGTCGTTCAGGGGCACATTTGTTTTATTTAAAAATAGAATGCGGAGTTTTAAAAATGCCTAAGATGAAAACCAAAAGCGGAGCCACCAAGCGGTTCAAGAAAACCGCCACTGGCTTCAAGCACAAGCAGTCCTTCACCAGTCATATCTTGACCAAGAAGAGCCCCAAGCGTAAGCGTCAGCTCCGTGGTACCAAGCTGATTGCCAAGGCCGATGTGGCTTCCATCAAGCGTATGACGGCGTGCTGATTCAGCCGCTAACCATTCCTGCAAAGGTTTAAAGGTAGAAGGATTAAAGTATGGCTCGTGTAAAGCGTGGCGTGGTAGCACGTCGTCGTCACAAGAAGATTCTCAGTCAGGCCAAGGGTTATTACGGTGCGCGTAGCCGCGTCTATCGTGTAGCCAAACAGGCGGTCATCAAGGCCGGTCAGTACGCATACCGTGACCGTCGCAACCGCAAGCGCGCATTCCGTGCACTGTGGATTGCTCGTATCAACGCGGGTGCCCGTGCCAACGGCCTGTCCTACAGCCGTCTGATTGCTGGTCTGAAGAAGGCTAACGTTGAGATCGATCGTAAGGTTCTGGCCGATCTGGCCATGAACGAGCAGCAGGCATTTGCTGCCGTAGTTGAGAAGGCCAAAGCGTCCCTGTGATCGCTTAAGCTCTTTCATCGATTACTCATCGATCCGGACGTCCTCATGATTCATGGTGGCGTCCTCTAATAGGGGAAGGGCGCGCTCTTCCCCTATTTTTGTTTACAGATACTTGTCTTAGTACTCCCATTTCTGGTTTGGAGCAGGGTCAATGGAAAACCTGGAGCAACTGGTTCAGGACGGGTTGGCTGCGGTAGAAAGCGCCGACAGCTTGCAGGCACTTGATCAAATTCGTGTTGAATACCTTGGCAAGAAGGGTGTGATCACCCAGCAGGCTAAAACGCTGGGTAAGCTTTCGGCGGAAGAGCGCCCAGCTGCCGGCCAGAAAATCAACGAGGCCAAGGGCCAGGTAGAGCAGGCCATCAATACTCGCCGCTCTGACCTTGAGCGCGCTGCGATCGAGCAAAAGCTGGCCAGCGAATCCATTGATGTTACCCTGCCCGGCCGTGGCCAGGACCTGGGTGGGCTGCACCCGGTAACCCGCACGCTCCAGCGTATCGAGAATTTCTTCTCCCGTGCTGGCTATACCGTGGAGCAGGGCCCTGAGATCGAAGACGACTACCATAACTTCGAAGCCCTCAATATTCCCGGTCATCACCCGGCCCGTGCCATGCACGATACCTTTTATTTCAATCCTGGTACGTTGCTCCGCACTCACACCTCACCGGTACAGATCCGTACCATGGAAGCGGGCAAGCCTCCATTTCGCATGATCTGCCCGGGGCGGGTCTATCGCTGTGACTCCGACATGACCCACACACCGATGTTCCACCAGGTGGAAGGGTTGCTGGTGGAAAGGGACGTCAGTTTTGCCGATCTCAAGAGCACGGTTGAAGAGTTCCTGAGGGTGTTCTTTGAGCGTGACCTGGAGGTTCGATTCCGTCCCTCCTACTTCCCGTTCACGGAGCCGTCCGCGGAAGTGGACATCGAGTGGGGGCGTGAGGCCGATGGCAGCATCAAGTGGCTGGAAGTCATGGGTTGCGGCATGGTGCACCCGAAAGTATTTGAACATTGCGGTATTGATGCCGAGGAGTACCGTGGCTTTGCCTTTGGTTTGGGCGTTGAGCGCCTGGCCATGCTTCGCTACGGCGTGAATGATCTGCGCATGTTTTTCGAGAACGATCTGCGCTTCCTGCGCCAGTTCCGATAACACAGCGATCGACAGGCAATTCAATTAACAGGCAAAACCGCATCAGGACAAGGCAAATACCATGAAATTCAGTGAACAGTGGCTGCGCGAATGGGTTAACCCGGCACTCAACACCCAGGAATTGATGGATCAGATCACCATGGCGGGTCTGGAAGTGGACGGCTTCGAACCGGTCGCGGGGAAATTCAGCGGTGTCGTCGTCGGGGAAGTGATCTCTGTCGAGCCGCACCCGGATGCCGACAAGCTTCGCGTATGTCAGGTCAGTAATGGCCAGGACACGGTGCAAGTGGTTTGTGGCGCGCCGAATGTGCGTGACGGGCTCAAGGTTCCCTTTGCCGTTGTGGGTGCTGTGCTTCCTGGTGATTTCAGGATCAAGAAAGCCAAGCTGCGAGGGCAGCCTTCCGAGGGCATGCTGTGTGCCGAGTCAGAGCTGGGGTTGTCGGACAGCCACGACGGATTGATGGAATTGCCTGCGGATGCGCCTACTGGTCAGGACCTGGGTGATTACCTCAAGCTCAACGATGTGACGATTGATGTCGACCTGACACCCAATCGTGCAGACTGCCTGTCCATCAAAGGAATTGCCCGGGAAGTGGGCGTGCTTAATAGCATGGTGGTTGAAGCGCCGGAAATTGAGCCTGTGGAAGCGGTTCACTCTGAAGTACCGGATATCGCCGTGAAGGCTCCGTCTGGCTGCCCCCGTTATCTGGGGCGTATTCTGCGCAATGTGAACCTGCAGGTCGAATCCCCGTTGTGGATGCAGGAAAAACTCCGGCGTTCTGGTATCCGTTCTATTGACGCGGCCGTGGACGTTACCAACTACGTCATGTTGGAGCTGGGTCAGCCCATGCATGCCTTTGATCGGGACGAGATCAAGGGAGGTATTGTGGTACGGATGGCCGAACAAGGTGAAAAACTGGTGCTGCTGGATGGTCAGGAAGTGGAGCTGACCGCCGAAACCCTGGTCATCGCGGACCATGAAAAACCGGTGGCTATTGCCGGCGTCATGGGTGGCGAGCACTCCGGTGTGAGTACCAAAACCCGTGATCTGGTGCTGGAGTCCGCCTATTTCGATCCCATTTCTCTGGCAGGCAAGGCTCGTCACTATGGTTTGCATACCGACGCCTCTCACCGTTTTGAGCGGGGAGTCGATTATCAGCTTGCACGGGATGCCATGGAGCGTTGTACAGCGCTATTGATGGGCATCGTGGGCGGAGAGCCCGGTGAGATTGTTGAAGTCTCCAGTGACGAGCACCTGCCTGGGGATCGCACCATCGACTTGAGAGAGCAGCGTGTGGCCGATGTGCTGGGCCTGGCGATTGACCGCACCACGGTAGAGGAAATCCTGACCCGTCTCGGTCTGCATATCGACAAGCTGCTGAAGGATGGCTGGTGTGTGCACGTGCCGACGTTCCGCCCGGATATCTCTATCGAGGAAGACCTGATTGAAGAGATTGGCCGAATCTACGGTTACAACAACCTGCCGGTCACCGAACCGGTAGGTTCCCTGGGGCTGCGCCCGGAGGAGGAGGCCGTTCGCCCAGTGTCCGCCATACAGAACTATTTTGTTGCCTGTGGCTATCAGGAAGCGGTGACCTACAGTTTTGTGGATCCCAAAGTTCAGCAACTGGTTGATCCCGAACGTGAAGGCATTGAATTGGCGAATCCGATTTCCTCGGATCTGTCGGTGATGCGCACGAGCTTGTGGAGTGGTTTGCTGAAGACGGTTGCCCATAACCAGAACCGGCAACAGTCGCGTATCCGGTTATTCGAAACGGGCCTGCGTTTCCTGAAGGACGGTGACGCCATTGATCAACAGCCCATGCTGGCAGGTGTCGTGGTGGGCTCGCAGTTGCCTGAAAACTGGGTGAATGGTCGCAGGGCCGCTGATTTCTTTGATGTCAAAGGAGAGCTTGAAGGTCTGTTCCGTCTCCTGGGTATCGACATTCAGTTTCTGGCCAGCCAGCATCCGGCGCTACATCCGGGGCAAACGGCGGAGCTGGTGCGCGACGGTGAACATGTTGGCTGGCTCGGCACATTACACCCACAAGTTCAGAAAAATCTTGAACTTAATGGCGCGATCCTGATGTTTGAGCTATCCTTGAATTCGATCGTCTCCGGATATGTGCCTAATTTCAAAGAAATTTCAAAATTCCCTGAAGTTCGGCGAGATTTGGCTATTATTATCGGAAACGATGTGGCGTTTGCCGATGTGGAGCGTGTAGCCAAAAAACATGCCGGTGAGCGCCTGACGGCGTTGCGTGCGTTTGATGTCTATGAAGGCGAAAGCCTGGGTGAAGGTAACCGCAGCCTTGCCCTCAGCCTTTTCTGGCAGCATCCTGATCGCACGCTTAACGAAGAAGAGGTGCACTCGCTCTTTAACGGTGTAATTGATGCGTTGAAGGAAGAGTTGGGGGCAACACTGAGGAGTTAACAGATGGCGGCGTTGACGAAAGCGGAAATGGCCGAGCGCTTGTACGAGGAACTGGGCTTGAACAAACGCGAAGCCAAGGAAATGGTTGAAGCTTTTTTCGATGAAATCAGAGGCGCACTCAGCCATAACGAGCAGGTGAAGCTCTCCGGATTCGGCAACTTCGATCTGCGTGACAAGAAGCAGCGGCCGGGACGGAACCCGAAAACGGGTGAAGAAATACCGATCAGTGCACGGCGCGTCGTTACGTTTCGTCCAGGGCAGAAATTAAAACAGAAAGTAGAAACGTATGTTGGAACCGAGTCATAACAACGAGCTGCCCGCCATCCCGGGTAAGCGCTATTTCACCATTGGTGAAGTGGCCGAGTTGTGTGCTGTAAAAGCGCACGTACTCCGTTACTGGGAGCAGGAGTTTCCTCAGTTATCGCCGGTCAAGCGCCGTGGTAATCGCCGTTACTATCAAAGGGCGGACGTTATTACCATCCGCCAGATCCGGAGCCTACTCTACGATCAGGGCTATACCATTGGCGGCGCCAAGCAGAAGCTGAGCAGCCATGAGGTGAAAGATGACACCTCCCAGTACAAGCAACTGATCAGGCAAATGATAACGGAGCTGGAAGACGTGCTCGATGTGTTGAACGCGCCATTACGGTGATCCGCGCGGGTTGGACGAAAAACCGAAGGTACGCCTTCGGTTTTTTTATATCTGCAGTAAGTATCGACTATGCTGATTGATATTGCCGCGCTTATTAACCGAAACACAGGAAACAGGATATGGCTTTGAAACTTCACACTATTGTTTGCAGTACCCGCCCGGGGCGTGTTGGCCCTGCGGTTGCTACCTGGTTCAATGACTTTGCCAACGGTCAGGGGCAGTTTGAGAGCAGCCTGGTGGATCTGGCTGACTTCAACCTGCCGGTCTACGATGAGCCCAGGCATCCGCGTATGCAGCAATACGAGCATGAACATACGAAAGCGTGGTCCCGGAGTGTTGCCGCGGCTGATGCCTACGCGTTTGTGATTCCCGAATACAATTACTGTCCGTCCCCGGCCTTTATCAACGCACTTGATTATGTTTACAGCGAATGGAACTACAAACCCTGTGGCTTTGTCAGTTACGGCGGTGTGTCTGGTGGCTTGAGGTCGGCACAGGTCTCGAAGCAGTTGGTCACAACCCTGAAAATGATGCCGATGGTCGAGGGCGTCATGGTGCAGATGCCATGGGATCATATAGACGACAATAAAGCCTTCAATGCCTCTGAGCACCATGAAAGCTCGGGCAAGGCCATGCTGGAAGAGATGGCCAAATGGGCGCAGGCACTCAAGGCCATGCGTTGAATCAATGACAGGAGTGATGCCGTGAGTAATATATTGGCAGAAGCGGAGCAGGCGTGTGATGTGACCGTTTCCCCTTGCAGTGCCGTTGAACTGATTCTGACGCCAAGAGAGACCGATCTCGGTGGCTTCTCCGTCAGGCGTTTGTTGCCCACCGCGAAACGGAAAATGGTTGGCCCATGGATTTTCTTCGATCATATGGGACCGGCACATTTCCCAGCGGGACAGGGGATCAATGTGCGACCTCATCCGCACATTGGCATCGCGACCGTCACGTACCTGTTCGAAGGGGAGATCCTGCACCGGGATTCCCTGGGGAGTCTGCAACCCATCCGTCCGGGGGATATTAACCTGATGGTCACGGGAAGTGGCATGGTGCATTCCGAGCGGGAGCGCCCGGAAGTGACCGCGACAGACCACACGCTCGATGGTTTACAGCTCTGGCTGGCCCTGCCGGAGCAGTACGAAGAGGTTGAGCCGTCGTTCCATCATTACCCGAGTGAGGACATACCTGCGGTAAAAGTGGACGGCGTACCCGTGAGGGTGATGATGGGGAGTGCCTATGGAGAGACATCCCCGGTCCGACTATTCTCCGATACCCTCTATGTAGAAGCCCATTTGCAGCCTGGACAGAGCCTGACGCTGCCTGAGGCCGAGGAGCGAGCAGTATACGTCGCCAGCGGTTCCCTGAAGGCTCAGGATACCGACATGCCCGCCCAGTCCATGACGATCTTCGCCAACCAGCCGGGTATTACGGTCACGGCTGTGGAGGAATCACGGATTGCGCTGATTGGCGGTGCGCCACTGGGCAAGCGGTTTATCGAATGGAATTTCGTGTCCAGCCGCAAGGAGCGCATTGAGCAGGCTAAAAATGACTGGACGGAGGGCCGGTTTGATAAGGTGCCCGGGGATGAAGTGGAGTTTATTCCGTTGCCCCGGAGGTAATCGGCCTGGCTGCAACAGGTGTCAGGAGTTTTCCCTGGCCAGTGCAATAAGGTCCTGGCGAATCTCGTCTGCGCTC
>JAKLLS010000197.1 GCA_022014155.1 Marinobacter sp.
GGGCAGCTTGATTCTCTGAAACTGACGGGCGACATGACCTGGAGCATCGCCGGGGACCGGGAGATGACACGCTTCGCGGGTGATATCCAGGGCGGAACCCTCGGTGACCTCGGCAACCTGTTTGATGCAGAGATCCCTCTGCGTAACAAGAAAACCTCAATCCAGCTCGACCTTGATTGGCCCGGTCGTCCCAATGAGTTCGGGCTTGAAGCTTTGAGCGGTTCAGTGAGTATGCGGCTGGATGATGGTGTCATCCTGGAGCGTAATAACTCCGCTCAGCTATTCCGTGTGTTCAACTTGCTGAATGCGGATACCTTGTGGCGTCGCCTGCAATTGGACTTCTCCGATCTGTACGAGGCGGGGGTGGCGTTTGATGCCATTTCCGGTAAGGCTGTGATTACCGAAGGGCTGCTCAGCTGGGATCCGGAGTTGCAGGTGGTAGGGCCGTCGGGAGCCTTTAAGCTGTCGGGTACAACGGATATGGCAGAAGAAACTCTGGATATGCGATTGGTGGTGGTGCTGCCCCTGACCCAGAATCTGCCATTGGCAGCGTTACTGATGGGGGCGGGGGCGCCCATTGGTGGAGCCCTGTTTGTGTTGGACAAGGTACTGGGTGACCCATTGAGTAAACTGACCAGTGCGACTTATAGTGTAACCGGAAGCTGGGATAATCCGGCGGTAGACTTGCGGAGAGTATTCGATACCGGCGAATGACTCCAGATAATCGGGCATCACTACGGAGACCGACCATGACCAATGTTTCTTCCCCATGTGTGGCGGCCATCCAGATGGTCAGCACCCATGATATTGAGGCCAACCTGCGCGAAGCCGAGCGGTTGTTGACCGAATCCGCCCGTGCCGGCGCCCGCGTTGCAGTGCTGCCTGAAAACTTCGCGGTACTGGCCACGTCCCAAATGGTGGACTGCGGTCAGCGGGAGGCATCGGACGCGCCCGTTATCCGCCAATTTCTCGCGGACCAGGCACGTCGGCTCGGGATCTGGATTGTGGGGGGCTCGCTGCCCCTGTCCCAACGCCCGGATGGCACAACCATAGAGGGGAGGGTCCGCGCAGCCAGTTTGGTGTATGACGACCAGGGCAATGAAGTGGGCCGCTACGACAAGATCCACCTGTTTGATGCCATGGTGGAAGACGCCCACGGTCAGTACCGGGAATCCGATACCTTTGAGCCTGGAGAGTCGGTCGTCACCGTTGAAACGCCCGTAGGTCGGTTGGGGATGGCGATCTGCTATGACCTGCGTTTTCCAGAACTGTTCCGGGCACTGCGTGAAAAAGGGGCGGACTGGGTCTGCCTGCCCAGTGCATTCACCTGGCAGACGGGCGATGCCCACTGGCACGCGCTGATTCGCGCCAGAGCCATCGAAAATCAGGTTTGGGTCGTGGCGCCGGGGCAGGGTGGCCAGAACAGCCAGCGCCGCCGTACCTACGGCCACAGCCTGATTTGCGACCCCTGGGGCAAAGTGGTGTCGGAGATAGAAGAAGGGCCCGGCGTGGTTACCGCAACCCTGGACGCCAACCTGTTGGCCAACGTCCGCGCCCGCATGCCGGTCTGGGAACACAGACGTTTATAAAACTACTCCACTTCGTCAATCGCTTCCCGAAGGTACCGGAACAGCTTCCTCGCCTGCCCGGTATTCTTTTGCTTCTCCACATCCTTGCGGGCGTTGCGTGCGAGGTTGCGCAGGTGCTGGATATCAGCACCGGGGCAATAACTCACAAATTCACCCACCGCTGAATCGCCTTCGCTGATCATGCGGTCACGCCAGCGCTCCGCCAGGTGGTGGCGCCGGGTGTGTTCCTCGCTGCCAGCGTCGAACGCGTCAATCGCCCGCTTCAGGGCATCCGGATCGTCTTCCTGGCGGATGACCTTACCAATGAACTGGAGGTGACGGCGTTTGGCCTCATTCTGGCGAATGCGACGGGATTCCTCGATTGCAGCTCTCAGAGTGTCACTGATGGTCAGGGTGTCGAGCTGGTCGTTGCTCAGTTCCAGCATGCGTTTACCGAGATCCTGAAGGGCGTGCATTTCCCGCTTGAGCTGAGATTTGCTGGGGCCAAGGTATTCCGGTGCGTCGTTGTCGTCGTGATGCTCATTCATAGTGCTGTCTGCTTGTCGGATTACGCATAGAATATGGTGGCGAGCCCGAGAAAGGCCATGAAACCCACCACATCCGTAACGGTTGTCAGAATGACGCTGCCCGCCAGTGCCGGATCAATATTACGGGATTTGAGAAACAGCGGCAGGACCGTGCCAACCAGGGCTGCGGCCACGAGGTTGATGATCAGTGCCGCGGCAATGATACCGCCAATCAGGATGTCCTTGAACCAGAGAGTGGCGGCGGTCGCCACCACCACGGCCCACAACATCCCGTTAAGCATGCCCACCACAAACTCCCGGTTTAGCAACCAGCGGACATTAACGCCACTGATCTGGCCCACGGCCATACCACGGATCACCAGGGTCAGCGTCTG
Organism: Marinobacter sp.; assembly: GCA_022014155.1. Classification (GTDB taxonomy): domain Bacteria; phylum Pseudomonadota; class Gammaproteobacteria; order Pseudomonadales; family Oleiphilaceae; genus Marinobacter. The sequence goes on from JAKLLS010000197.1 coordinate 2,491, forward strand.
GCTACCAGCGATACCACCCATGCTGGCGACAATAGGCATCAGCACCGCCAGTGCAACCACTTTGGCAATGGTGTCCTCAAAAATGCCGATAACGGCGGACGCAATGAACGCGGTGATCAGGTTGATGCCAAGCCAAATGGCCCGGCGCCGGGTGGTTTTCAGGATCGGTGCGAAGGTGTCCTCGTCCTCGTCCAGACCCGCCATACTCATCAGCGAGTGGTCCGCGTCTTCGCGGATAACGTCAACCACGTCATCGATGGTGATACGCCCGAGCAGACGGCCATCCTCATTGACCACCGGGGCTGAGATCAGATCGTAACGTTCGAACAGGGTGGCGACCTTGGTGTCCGACAGCAGCACCGGAATCGGTTCAATGTCGGTGTCCATCACTTCCCGCACAGTCGCCGCCGGATTGGAGACCAGCATCTTGGTAATTGGCAGCATACCGATAAACTCATCCCGCCGGCTCACCACGATCAGACTGTCGGTCATCGGGGGCAGGTTACGGTGCCGGCGCAGGTAACGAAGAACCACGTCAATGCTGATGTCCGGGCGCACCGTGATGGTGTCCGTGTTCATCAACCCGCCGGCGGTATCCTCCGGGTAGGACAGGACTTCCTCTACCCGCTGGCGATCCTGCTCGTCCATGGTATCCAGAACTTCCTGGATAACCGTATCGGGTAGCTGCTGGAGCAAGTCGGCCAGGTCATCCGACTCGAAGTCTTCGAGGATATCGGCCAGTTCCTGGGCATTCAGCTGGCTTAGAAAGTAGCCACGGATGTCATCACCGAGGTACTGGAGGACTTCACCTTCCAGCTGTTTATCGACCAGGTTCCACAGCAGAGCCCGCTGACGGGGCGGGGATGATTCCAGCAGGTGGGCGATATCACTGGGGCTCAGGCCGCCGTTCAGGATGCGTGCAACCTGTTTCAGCGCACCACTGTCGAGCGCTTCGCTGAGGGAGCGAAGGCGCTGGCGAGCCTGGCTTTTTTCCAGAATATCGGTCATGGTTCACCCACAGTCAGAAAACCCCCGTATTATAGCGGAGTTAGACGGCACAGGTGAGAAAGAGTTGTAGGTGAATGCCGTCGGGTTTACTCGCCTTCGCCAAAGTAATCGTTAATCAGCTCAACCAGCGCGTGAATGGCCTGTTCCTCGTCTGCGCCGTCCGCAACCAGTTCTACTTCTGTTCCCTGGCTGGCAGCCAACATCATGACCTGCATGATGTTCTTCGCGTCAACTTCGCGGCCCTTGCCGCAGATTTTCACCGAACTTTCAAAGGCAGAGGCGGTCGCAACCAGTTTTGCGGTGGCACGCGCGTGCAAACCGAGCTTGTTGATGATGGTAATGTCACGTCGAATCATGGTCCGCTCACACCTGATCACGGGTTTGCAGGTGCGGCAATTCCGTGTGGCGGACCTGGACATTGTTGTACTTCTGGCGGAAGTGGTGGCCAAGCTGTTCGCAGACATAGACCGAACGATGCTGGCCCCCGGTACAGCCAATGGAGATGGTCATGTAGCTCCGATTGCTGTCGGCGAATGAGGGCAGCCAGTGGTCCAGAAACGCGATCAGGTCGTCGACCATCTTGCGGCTCAGAGGCTCTTTCTCGAGAAATTCAATGACCGGTTGGTCAGTACCGACATACTGACGAAGACTGGTGTCCCAATAAGGGTTGGGCAGGCAGCGCACATCAAAAACGTAGTCGGAATCCAGCGGCACACCGTGTTTGAATCCGAACGACTGGAACAGCAGGGCCAGCTCCTGATCCTTGCGCCCGACGATCCGCTGTTTGACCATGTCCCGAAGCTCGTACATGGACATGCCGGTGGTATCGATATAAAGGTCGGCCAGCTTGGACAGCGGCTCCAGCAGGTGTTTCTCGTTGCCAATGGCTTCCCGGAGCGAGGTTTTGTCATCGCTCAGGGGGTGTTTGCGCCGTGTTGCGTGAAAACGCTGAAGCAGGGATTGTTCGTCCGCGTCCAGATAGATGATCTCTACGGTTACGCCAGTGCCCTGGAGTTGGCGGTAAATGGTTTCGAAGTTGGTCAGTTCGCCGGCCAGGTTGCGGGCGTCGATACTGACCGCCATTTTCCCCAGGCGGTCGGGGGCGTCGCTGTGATTGGCGGCTTCCGTCGTCAGTGGGAACAGCAGGCCGATAGGCAGGTTATCGATACAGTAAAAGCCAAGATCTTCCAGCACGTGAAGTGCTGTACTTTTTCCCGAGCCTGACCTACCACTGACAATAATAAGTTTCATTGCCTTTTTTGCCTCCGCTCAGAAGTGATCAGCTATTGCTGTTCAGCATGCGGCTGTAGAGAGATTGGGCATCCGTACACTGCCGCAGCTGATCGCAAAATCCACGATCATTGAACTTTTCTGCCAACTGACTGAGCAGTTCCAGGTGTTCGCTGGTGGCTTCCTTGGGAACGATCAAGGCGAACACCAGGTCCACTGGCTGATTATCAATCGCATCAAAGCCAACCCCTTCCTCCAGTGTCAGCAGCACGCCAACCACCCGCTCAAGCCCTTCAAGGCGGCAATGGGGAATGGCGATACCCTGGCCTATGCCGGTGCTGCCCAGTCGTTCCCGGGAAATCAGGTTGTTGAAAATCTGGGTTTCGCTGAGAGAGGCATCCTGTTGATTCACCTGCTCGGCAATAAATTCCAGAACCCGTTTCTTGCTGGACGCGGGTGCCCGACACAGGGTCAGTTCCGGTGCCAGAATGTTTTCGATAGTCAGAGATGTGTCGCTCATGAATCGACTGCAATTCCGTAAAAAAAAGGCTGCGGCACGTACGTGCCGCAGCTCGATTATTTTGAATGCCTGGTAACCGGTGTCTTAACGGGCACCATTACCATGCATACGATCGACGTTCTTTTCCTTGTGTTTGAGAATCTGACG
>JAKLLS010000006.1 GCA_022014155.1 Marinobacter sp.
AGTACGGTGGCAATGTCGTCGATCAGGACAAGCAGGCTACTTCCGGCCATGACACATTCCTATGTCGGGTTGTAAAAAGGTAACTTCTTAATGGCAATTCAGACATCCAGCCCCATGGCTTCGGCGGCGACCCGGTTCTTCACGGGGCCAAGCTGATTCAGCCAGCGCATGCCGGTGTTACGCAGCCAGCGCAGGGGTAGCTCGTCGCGGGCGAAAAGCTGCTTGAAGCCCTCCATCGCCGCCATCATGGTGAGGTTCTCACCCTTGCGGCGTCGCTGATAACGGGCGAGGACCAAATCATCGGATGCACTCAGGCCCGCCTTTCTCGCCCGGGCCAGCTCATCCAGCATTGCCCGCACGTCGCCGTACCCCAGGTTGGCGCCCTGCCCGGCCAGCGGATGAATGGTATGGGCCGCATCACCCACCAACGCAAAACCGGATGCGACATAGTCCTTGGCATGGCGCTGGCGCAGGGGAAAGGCATGGCGTCGGGAAACCACTTCGACCACACCCAGTTCCCGTTCAATGGCCCGCTCCAGTTCGCTCGCGAAAGCCCGGTCATCCAGCGCCATCAGACGGCGTGCTTCGTCGGTATCCTGGGACCAGACAATCGAACAGAAATGCTCGTCTCCGCTTTCCGTCAGTAACGGCAGGAACGCCAGCGGCCCGGTGGGCGAGAATCGCTGCCAGGCAGTGAAACGGTGGCTCTGGCTGGTCTTTACGGTGCACACGATGGCCTGCTGGTCATAATCCCATTCACGGGTAGGCAACCCCACCCACTGGCGTAGTCGGGAATGGGCGCCGTCAGCAGCCACCACCAGATCTGCGCCGAGGGTGGTGCCGTCTTCAAGCTCAATGCCACGCTGGCCACGACTCTGCCACCAGCCGGTGACTTTGACCCCGTCAATCAGCTCAACATCGCTGTCAGCAAGGGCGGAGAACAGCCCCCGCACGATGTGCCGGTTTTCAATGATGGTGCCCAGAGCCCTGGCCTGCAGTTCTGCCGCTTCAAACTGGATACGACCAGTACCATCGCCGTCCCACACGGTCATGGTCTGGTACAGACAATGTCGACCGGCGACGATGACGTCCCAGACGCCCAACGCTTCCAGCAGGCGCTGGCTGGCCACCGAAATGGCGCTGACCCGGGGCTCAAAATCCTCAACACTGTCCGCCACGGCCGGCGTCTCCAGCAAGGTCTTTCGCTCACTGCCTTCCACCAGAGCCACACGCCAACCCTGGCGGGATAAACCCAGCGCCAGTGCGGAGCCAACCATACCTCCGCCGACGACCAGTATGTCGAATACTTTGGGGTCACTCATTCTTCGCAGACTCCCTGTTCACTGGGGCCGGATGATCGATTAATGCCCGACGGCCACCAATCCCCATGGCCTGGCGGGCGAACCAGCGCTTGGCACCCGGCAACAGATCCAGCCCTACCAGCCCGGCGTCGCGAGCGGCCGCCAGTGGCGGCAAGGATTCACCAAAAAGCCGGATTAATGAATCCGAGAACCGGACCGTTTGCTGCCAGTCCTGTTGGTGAAGTACTTGATAGCGCTTGAGCACACCCAGGTCACCGATGGACGTCCCCTGCGCCTCTGCCAGCCGGAACTGCTCCACCAGCGCCATCAGCCCCCGCAGGGCCAGGTTGAAGCCCTGGCCGGCCACGGGGTGCAAAGCATGTGCGGCGTTGCCCACCAGGGCGACACCGGGCATGACGGGTTCATCCACCGTGGTCAGTTTCAACGGATAGTGATTGCAGGTGCCGATACGGGTAAACCGCCCCAGCCGCCAGCCAAAACGTTCCTGGAGCCGTCTGCATTTGTCTTCATCGGAGAGGGAAAGAATGTCTTGAAGGGCATCATCGGTCAGAGTCCACACCAGAGCCGACTGGTGAGCCGAACGGGACGGTGAGCCATGGGGCAGCAACGCCATGGGACCGGCGTCGGTGAAACGCTCAAAGGCGGTGAAGCCATGGCTCTCAGTGGTCGAGACATTAGCGATCAGGGCGTTCTGGCCATAGTCATGGACACGGGTCCGGAAGCCGAGTTCTTCCCTCAAACCGGAGCGGCCACCGTCCGCCACCACCAGGCACTGGGCGGTCAGTTCGCGTGTACGATCACCGGATTTGACCGACACCCGAACACCTTCAGGCAATGGCATCATACCCACCACCTCGGCCGGTGCTTCCCATTGTACCCGGGTATCCAGTAATTCCCGCATCAGGCACAGACCCATCCAGCGGTTATCAGCCACATAGCCCAGGGCCGCCTGATCATGCTCGACGGCATGCAGCCGGGTCGCGCCAAAGCGACCGCGGTCGGACACGTGGATGTGCTCTATGGGGGTGGCATGTGCCGACAGCCGCGACCACAGCCCCAGTTCCTCGAAGATCAGCCGGGAGCCCCAGGCCAGCGCGGTGGAGCGGGCATCGTAGCTGGGCTGATAGCTGTCTGGTAATGCATCCGGAGACAGCGGAAAGGCTTCCACTACGGTTACCCGCAATGAAGGCACCATCCGGGCCAGTGCCAGCGCCAGGGTTGCACCGGCAAGGCCGCCGCCGGCAATGATCAAATCAGTATCGGGCCTGTTCACCGGGTCAGTCCGCCATCAGCGCTTCGATATCGGCAATGGTTTTGGGTACCGTTTCAGTCAGCACGCGGCAACCCTCCTTGGTGACCACCACATCGTCTTCAATCCGGATACCGATACCCCGCCATTTCTTGTCCACGTCGGTGTTATCCGGCGCGATATAAAGACCGGGCTCCACTGTCAGTGCCATGCCTGGTTCCAGCTGACGCCAGGCGTCGCCTACCTTGTAGTCACCGACATCGTGCACATCCAGACCCAGCCAGTGACCGGTGCGGTGCATGAAAAACGGCTTGTAGGCTTCCTGTTCAATGGCATCGTCAAGGGAGCCGGACAACAGGCCAAGATCAATCAGGCCCTGGGTCAGCACCCGCAGGGCTGCTTCGTGAGGATGGTTCCAGTGATTGCCGGGGCGCACCGCCTCAATCGCCGCGTACTGCGCAGACAGAACCACCTCGTACAACGCCTTCTGCTCGGCACTGAAGCGACCACTGACCGGGAAAGTCCGGGTGATATCGGAGGCATAACAATCCACTTCACAGCCCGCGTCGATCAGCACCAGATCACCGTCTTTCAATGGCGCACTGTTTTCGATGTAGTGCAGGATACAGCCGTTGGCACCAGATCCGACGATGGACGGATACGCCGTGGAGCGGGCGCCATGATCCATAAAGGTATGGATCAGCTCCGCCTCCAGGTTGTATTCGTACCCGCCCTTGCGGGCCCGTTTCATGGCTCGGCAATGGGCCTTTGCGCTGATCTCGCCCGCTTTCGCCATCACCTTGATTTCATTCGCACTCTTGTACAGTCGCAGGTCGTGGAGCAAATGTTCCAGAGCAACAAATTCTCCCGGGGGATGGGCACCGGCGCGCACCTTACTGCGTATCACCTTGACCCAGTCCATGACCCGGGCATCGAAACTGTGATCCTTACCCAGTGGATAGTAGACCCGGCTGCGGCCTTCGATCATGCCGGGCAGGATGTCGTCAATGTCGGAAATCGGGAAAGCATCGTCCAGCCCGAACCTTTCGATGGCCCCCTCTGGCCCCGCCAGGAAACCATCCCACAGTTCCTTCTCGGGATGTCGCTCCTTGCAGAACAACACGGATTCACCGTGCTCGCGTCCAGGTATCAGTACCAGTACCGCTTCCGGCTCGCCAAAACCGGACAGGTACTGAAAATCGCTATCCTGACGAAACGGGTGCAGTACATCCCGGTTACGAACACTTTCCGGAGCCGCCGGTACAATCGCAATGCTGTCCGGAGCCATCAGTTCCATCAGCTTGCGGCGACGATCGGCAAATTCTTTAACGGGTATCATTGACGGCATAACCTCTCCCGCAGGCACGTACCTGCTCAGTGCAGTGTCGGAGCATCCGTGGCCGGCTTTTCTGGCGGGTTGAATTCGGTGAACACCGCCAGCGCCCCCAGGCGCACGTATTCCACAATTTCCATCAGCTGTTGTTCGCTTTCGTCGTCCGCTTGTTCGTCCTCGGATACCTGGCTGATGGCCACCATGTCTTCGATCAGTTCGCGGATCTCATCCGGCGCCTGGCCCAGGGACTCACCGGCAGACAATGCCATACCCTCGAGGAAACCGCGCACCCAGGAAGTGAGCGCCTCCAGGCGTTGGTCAATGGCATAGTCGTCGTCCGGGAGCAACGGATGGAAACTCATGTCCGTGGCTTTCAGCAACGCCAGGGTCTGGTCGTAGGCTGCCTGCATGAATTCCTTCAGTTCAGCGGATTCTTCGGCCGCGGTATCCGGCAGCCCCATGTGTTCGCAGACCATGGCAAGCCACTCTGATTCATCTATACGGGCACCGGCGGCCAGCCGTCCACAAAGGACGCCATGAAGTTCGGAAGGGTGGCTAAAGGCTTTGTGCGCGGTGAAGATGTTGGCCCAACGCTCGAACGCAGCAGCGCGAGCAGCACCTGAGGTGTCGGTCTCTGACATGAAACGGAACTGTCCTGTATCACTGAATTTAGGGGTCTATCCTAGCATCCGGGCGCTTCGAAGGCACTCGCCCTCTTGATTCAGGCGGCCAGATGATCAATTATGTTATAACATATCAATATTGAGAGATTCGAAGTCATGATCAGCAACATTCCCCAAGCCCTGCCCAAGACAGTCCTATACCTTGGCATAGCTGCCCTGTTGGTGGCCGGCCCGGCCGTCGCCGGCGAAAACCCGGGCGCTCATCGCCATGGCTATGGGCAAATGCAAATGGCCGTCCAGGGAGGCAATATTGATCTGTTTTTTACCTCTCCAGCCTACAACCTTTCCGGCTTCGAACGACAGGCTCAAACCCCGGAAGAAAAAGCCAGGCTGGCGGAGATTTCAGATTGGCTGGGCAACTACCCGCTGGTCGATACCGCCCCTGGTTCCTGTGTTGTCATGGCGGGCGCGGTTCATCATACCGGGCCTTCGGATCAGCCAGACGAGGACCATCACCATCACGACGAACACCATCATGATGCCGAGGACGAAGAAGGCCATCGCGAATACGAAGTCTCTCAGCAACTGGCATGCAAGGCACTGACTGCCGGCCAGGCGCTCTCAAGCCCGCTGAAGGTCAGGTTTCCGAACCTTGAGGTGCTGACGGTGGAATGGGTAGGCGAAGCCGGGCAGGGCAGCATCCGGCTTGGCGAGGGTGAATCCACATTCCAGCTGGGTCAATAATGCAGGCGTACCAGCCTTACTGCTGGTACCGCTCCACCTTCTCGGCGACCACGGAATAGGACGATGTAGCGATGTCGTTCTCGGTGCTCTCAACAACCAACGTGCCCTCAACCCAGACAGGGTCGTAAAGCGCCTCAAGGGTAAATCCCTCTTTATACTTTACGTGGATGATCTGATTCGGAGGCGGCGGCGGAACGTGGATACAGGCACCGTAATACGGGACCAGGAAGAACTCGAGGATACGCATGTCTTCGGTGGTTTTCAGGGGCACGACAAAGCCGGGGATCTTTCCGGAAACCCCGTCCATATCGGGCACCACACGGCCGGTCATGATCTCGTCCGGCAGCGTAGGCGGGCCATCTCCCTCATGAACGATTTCTGGCATACTCTCCAGCAAATTCAGGTCTTCTTCCGGCATCAGTTCCAACCAGTCAATTTCCCGATCGGCTGCTGAGGCTACACCCAGGAATACTGTCAGGAAAATGGTGACGCCACCCCGAAACGAACGGCGGGCAAACACAGAGAAAACTGAATGCATACGTGCAGCCAAGAACATAAAACGCCTACCTATGAATTTGTGGGCAAATCATACACCGAATCAGCGCATGCGCACATGACCAAGCAGACACCCACACCGACCATAAGTTCCGAAAGCAACCAGCGGGCCGTCACAACCAGCGGTTTGGGCTATCAGTGGCCCCACAGCAACGTCGCGCTGCAATTTCCGGACATCACCCTGAAACGCGGTGAGCACCTGTTTATCAAGGGGCCCAGTGGCAGCGGGAAAAGCACACTCCTGAGCCTGCTGGCCGGCATGTTACGCCCCACATCTGGCACAGTCTCACTGCTGGGCGAGGACATCACCCCCTTCACCAATGGACAGCGGGACCGATTTCGTGCCGACCACATGGGCGTTATTTTCCAGCAATTCAACCTGGTGCCCTACCTCACAGCTCTGGGCAATGTCACCCTGCCATGTCGTCTGTCCACCAAGCGGCACCAACTCGCCAAACCGGAACCCTCGCAGGAAGCCGAGGAACTGCTGGCCGAACTGGCCATTCCGCACAGCCACTGGCACCAGCCGGTCACCCGCCTCAGTGTGGGTCAGCAACAACGGGTAGCTGCCGCCCGCGCCCTTATTGGCCACCCCGAGCTGATCCTTGCCGACGAACCCACCTCGGCACTGGATACCGACAACCGGGACCGGTTCATCGAACTGCTTCTGACCCTGGCGCAAAGAGCAGGCTCCTCGGTCATATTTGTCAGCCACGACCAGAGTCTGGCTACCCATTTTGACCACGAACTCTTTCTGGAGGCGCACCCATGAAGGCTCGCCTTGCGCTTTCCCTGGCCTGGGCCAGCCTGTGGCACCGTCGCCGTGTGCTCGCCCTGGTGACACTGACCCTGACTCTCAGCGTGACGCTGTTGCTGGGTGTTCAGTACCTGCGCACCGAAGTACGTCAGTCTTTCACTAATACCATCTCCGGCACCGACCTGATCGTCGGTGCCCGTAGCGGGCAACTGAATCTTCTTCTGTACACGGTGTTCCACATCGGCGATGCCACCAACAATATCCGCTGGTCTACCTATCAGGGGCTGACCGGGGATAGCCGCATCGACTGGACGGTTCCGTTGTCCCTGGGCGACAGCTATCGCGGCCATCGCGTTGTCGGCACGGATTCAGGTTTTATCGACCACTTCCGGTACGGCCGGGACCAGGCTCTCAAACTGAGTAACGGCCAATGGTTTGATGATGTCTTTGACGTCGTACTTGGAGCCGATGTTGCCCGCAAAAACGACCACGCCCTGGGTGACAAACTGATCCTGTCCCACGGCGGCGGTCGCACCAGCTTCTCCAACCACAAGGACACCCCCTTCACCGTCACCGGCATTCTGGCACCCACAGGAACACCCGTAGACCAGGCAGTCTACATCAGCCTGGAAGGCATGGAAGCGATGCACATCGGCTGGGAGTCCGGGGTGGCGATCCCGGGCAGAACCGTATCGCCAGCGCAGGCCAGGGAGCGCAACCTGACCCCCGATGCCATCACCGCAGCGCTGGTGGGCATCGAGCGCAAAGTGATGACGTTCCAGGTACAGCGCCAGATCAACGAATCCCGGGTGGAACCACTGTCAGCCGTGCTGCCGGGGGTTGCCCTGAGTGAACTCTGGCGCATCATGGGGCAGTTCGAGCGCGCGCTGCTCGGCATTACCGGCTTTGTGGTGGTCATCAGCCTGATTGGACTGGTCGCGGTGCTGCTGACCCTCCAGGCCCAGCGCAGCCGTGAAATCGCCATTCTCCGTGCCACCGGCGCCTCTCCGGGGCTGGTCGCCGCACTGCACGTGATTGAATGTCTTTTCCTCGCCGCCATTGCCTGCCTGCTGGCACTGCTGCTCGGTAGCGGCGGGCTGACGCTGCTCGCTCCCTGGTTGCTGGAGCAATACGGGATACAGATCAACCTGCGCCCCCTGGCGGCGCCGGAATGGATCATTCTCGGCAGCGTACCGGTCACGGCGGCCGTTGTGGGCCTGATCCCGGCACTGCAGTCGTGGCGTCAAAGCCGACGGCAGGGGCTCAGTCACAACTCCGGAGAGTGACAGTTGTCACGCATCCGAGGCCATGACAACCCTGTAAATTGACCGGGTTGCAGTCCACACTTATAGTTACTTGCATCTATAACCACAGGCGTTGACGCAATCATGGAACAGTCCGAACTACAGGCATTGGCGGACAAACTGGACAAGCTCATTGAGCGCTGCCGCAAACTGGAAAGGGATAACGCTGCACTCAGGGAACTGCAGGATGACTGGAACCGGGAGCGCGCGCAGTTAATGCACAAGAACGATCTTGCCAAAAACAAGATCGAAGCCATGATCGGCCGCCTACGGGCCCTGGAGCACCACTAATGGCACAACAGCAACCCACCACGGTTGAAGTTAAGATCCTCGACAAGGAATACCTGGTTGCCTGTCCGGAGGAAGCGCGCGAGGCACTGATTCAGTCTGCCCACCACCTCGACAGCAAGATGCGTGAGATCCGTGCCAGCGGCAAAGTGTTCGGTACCGAGCGTATCGCGGTCATGGCAGCACTGAACATCACCCACGATTTGCTTGAGCGCGACACCATGTCCGACGCTGCCAGCTCTATCCTGGAGGCCATGGACAGCAAGCTTGATTACGCCCTGGGGGAATCCTCCGGCCAATAGACCTTTGTCTCCTGTCCGGATTCAGGTGTTGCAATCGGCCCCGCTGATGCCCGTATAATGTAGTTAACTTCCTGGGCTGTTCGCAGGTCGGATACGTCCTCGAGCCGATGCGCACTACCCAGGTGGCTACTTCAGGGCATTGTGAGCACGTCCCCTAACGGGGAAAGCCTAATATGTCACAGCGGCCACCGACCTTGAACTTTGGGTTCAAGGGCCACATCCGATAAACGGCAGCTCGGGAAGCTTTATTTTGAGTCAGATTATCGCCCCCCAACCGTTTGAAGCACACCCTGACACGCGGTCACGTAGCGCTCTTCGCAAAGCACTCCGCTACGAACGACGGTCCCTGAATCCCGAACAGCAGCAACGCGCCGCGGAAAATCTCGCCCTGAACCTGCTGGGCAATCCGGACCTGCACCGGGCACGACATATAGCAGTGTACCTGCCCAACGATGGCGAAATTGATCCGCACACCTACATGTCGGCAGCGCGCCGCAAAGGCATTCGCTTCTATCTGCCAGTTCTACACCCCATCCATCAGGGCAGACTGGTTTTCAGCCCCTATTACGATGGAGTACAACTGGTCGCCAACCGTTTCGGCATTCCCGAACCCCCGTTTCACGCAGGCACACGGCGTCCGCCATGGGCACTGGATGCGGTTCTGTTTCCGCTGGTGGGATTTGATGAATCAGGTGGGCGACTGGGAATGGGGGGAGGCTTCTATGACCGGACGTTCGCGTTTACCAGGCTTCGGCCACGACTGGCCCCCAAGCTGATAGGCATTGCCCATGATTTCCAGAAAGTGCCGGAATTACCCGTTGAGCCGTGGGATGTGCCGCTGCACAGCGTAGTCACGGACCGGCGCTGTTATCGGGTTCGCTAGCGGCTATCGCCACGGGCAACGGTTTCCAGCACTGCGCCGCTGGCCACAGCACGCGCACTGGCACTCGATTTTTCTTCAGAAGCATGCAGTGAAGTAAAACCGGTGATCACAAGGCCAACAGCAAAAATCAGCACAACGGCCCGTATGGCGTCAGGCTTGCGTTCCATTAGGCGTTTCTCCAACTCCCGAAAAGTAAAAACTCGAAAAATCAGCGGGCTATTATTGTTTTTTAAGAATTAGACGAAAGACTAACACGCATCTTGATTTTTACAATTTATGACAGGTTAAAATTTTGTAAGGCAGGCAATTCTCTAGCTTTGACAGTGCCCGCCCGGGGTGTGCGGGCCCCTCCTACCGAAACACGCTCAAGCACATCCATGTGACGCTTGGGCTCCGCCATCCCTGGCTCCGCACAGTTTCGGAAGGAGGGGCCCGCACACCCCTGATTTCGGTTATTCAGTCTGACCGTTCCCGGCACCCAAAAACAGCTGGTACGCCTCATTGTCGGTCATGTCTTCATAACGGAAGCCAACCTTGTCCAGCATCACCTCGAAGTCAGCCAGGTCCTCGTCGTCCACCTGGGCGCCCAGCAGGACACGGCTGTATGCCGCACCGTGGTTGCGATAGTGGAACAGGGAGATATTCCAGCGCGTACCCAGTGACATCAGGAACTTCAGCAGCGCGCCCGGGCGCTCCGGGAACTGGAACTGGTAGACCTTCTCATTGGTCACCGAGGGTGCGTGGCCACCAACCATATGGCGAATGTGCTGCTTGGCGAATTCGCTGTCGGTCAGGTCTACCACGGAATAGCCAGCCTCCCGCAAGTCCTGCACCAGCTCATCCCGCCCCAGACCACCGGCCTGAATCTGGATGCCCACGAAGATGGTGGCCTTCTTGCTGTCAGCGTAGCGATAATTGAACTCGGTGATGCTGCGCTTGTGTAGCGCGTTAATAAAGGTCTTGAAGGCACCAGGCTTCTCGGGGATGGTCACCGCCAGAATCGCTTCACGCTTTTCACCGATCTCGGTGCGCTCGGAGACATAACGCAGACGATCAAAATTCATATTGGCGCCACTGAGTGTCACCGCCATGTTTTCCCCTTCGATCTTCTCGCGCTCGATGTATTTCTTCACGCCGGCAACACCCAGGGCGCCCGCCGGTTCGGCGATGGAACGGGTATCCTCAAAGATGTCCTTGATAGCCGCACAGATTTCATCGGTGGAGACCGTGATCACCTCGTCCACATGGTCCTTGCAGATTTCCCACGGGTACGCACCGATCTGTTTGACCGCAACCCCGTCGGCGAAGATCCCGACTTCATCCAGCACCACCCTTTCACCAGCCTTCATGGCAGCCTGCAGGCAGTTGGAATCCTCCGGCTCGACACCAATCACCTTGATCTCGGGGCGCAGATACTTGATATAGGCCGCCATACCGGCAATCAGGCCACCGCCACCCACGCAGATAAAAACCGCATGCAAAGGTTTGGTGAACTGCCACATGAGCTCCATGGCCACCGTGCCCTGCCCGGCAATCACGTCTGGATCGTCATACGGAGGGATGTAGGTGTAGCCATGCTTCTTGATCAGCTCCTGTGCATGGGCGGCAGCTTCGTCAAAGGCATCGCCCTTGAGTACCACCTTTGCACCATGGTCCCGCACCGAACGCACCTTGATATCCGGAGTGGTCTGCGGCATCACAATGACCGACTTGATTCCGAGGTTCTTGGCCGCCAGAGCCACACCCTGGGCATGGTTACCAGCCGATGCACAGATAACCCCCTTGGCTTTCTGTTCCTCGGACAGCTGTGCAATCCGGTTGTACGCACCGCGAATCTTGAAGGAAAACACCGGCTGTAGATCTTCACGCTTGAGATAAATCTGGTTATTGAAGCGTTTGGAGAGGCTGCGCGCCTCTGTCAGCGGCGTCTCGATGGCCACATCGTACACCCGGGCATCGAGGATTTTCTTGATATAGCGTTGCGGCATGGGTCCGTCCGGAAGTTAAAGAGATTCATGGGAAAAACGTACAGTGTAGAAACTTTGGTCGCCCTCCGTCTATAAGCGGTGACACCATAAAGGCTATAATAGCGCCAAACGTATTCACTTCCCCAACCGGAGTCTCCCCATGACCCAGGACGAACTGAAAAAAGCCGTTGCCAAGGCCGCACTGGATTACATTGCCCCCCGCCTTGATAGCGACAGCGTTATTGGTGTGGGCACAGGCAGCACCGCCAATTTCTTTATCGACCTGTTGGCGGATATCCGCAATGAATTCGATGGCGCCGTTGCCAGTTCCGATGCCACCGCTGAACGCCTGAAAGGCCATGGCATCCCCGTTTACGACCTCAACAGCGTCAGTGAGCTGGAATTCTATGTGGACGGCGCAGATGAGACCAACGAACACCTGGAGCTGATCAAGGGCGGCGGTGGCGCGCTCACCCGCGAAAAGATCGTGGCGGCGGTGGCCAAGACCTTTATCTGCATTGCCGACGAGTCCAAGCTGGTTGGCACGCTCGGGACCTTTCCGCTACCGGTCGAAGTTATCCCCATGGCCCGCAGCCATGTCGGCCGTGAAATTGTCCGCCTCGGCGGCGACCCTGTCTATCGTGAAGGCTTCACCACTGACAATGGCAATATCATCCTGGACATACACAACATGGACATTTCCCGCCCCATTCAGGTTGAAGAGAAGCTGAACCAGATTGTCGGGATCGTTACCAACGGACTGTTCGCCCGTCGTCCGGCGGATCTGTTGTTGCTGGGCACCAGTAGCGGCGTGAAAAGCATCCCCCGCCAGGGTAGCTAACCCCCTGCGGCCGGGCCTCCTGGCATTTCAGGCCAGCCAGGCCCGCCCCATACCAAGCGCTTGCTTGGTATTCACAATTAAGCGACACTGACTCCCATGGTTTCCGATCACTGGGAGATTTGCCGTGTCCGATTACTTCAATGATATTCATGAACAGGCCCGCCTGAGTGCCCGCAAGTTTATTGCCACCCACGTCCTTCCCCACATTGACGACTGGGAAGAAACCGGCGAATTTCCTCGTGATCTCTACAAGAAGGCCGGCGACGCCGGGTTGCTCGGCATTGGATTTCCCGAAGCTCTCGGAGGCACTGGAGAGGGCGATGTTTTTCTGAAGGTCGCCGTCTCCGAGGAGCTGATGCGCTCCACCTCAGGCGGCCTGGTGGCCAGCCTCGGCTCCCTGGACATTGGCCTGCCGCCCGTCGCCAAGTGGGCAAAGCCGGAAGTTCGCGAGCAGATTGTTCCGCCGGTACTGCGCGGTGAAAAGATTGCCGCCCTCGCCGTCACTGAGCCCGGCGGCGGCTCCGACGTGGCCAACCTCAAGACCCGCGCCGTCCGTGATGGGGACCATTACATCGTCAATGGCAGCAAGACCTTCATCACCAGCGGCATGCGCGCGGATCACTACACCGTTGCCGTTCGCACCGGTGGCGAAGGCCATGGCGGCATCAGCCTGCTACTGATCGACCGCGACATGCCGGGTTTTTCCACCGGCAAGAAGCTGCGGAAAATGGGCTGGTGGGCCAGTGACACGGCAGAACTGTTCTTCGAGGACTGCCGGGTACCCGCCAACCGCCTGATCGGAGCCGAGAACGCCGGCTTCATTGCCATCATGAGCAACTTCCTGGCCGAACGCCTGATGCTGTCCATCATGGCTTACACCACAGCGGACATTGCCCTGGAGGCCTCTCTGGCTTACGCCAAACAACGCCAGGCCTTCGGCCGCTCCATTGACCGCTTCCAGGTGACCCGCCACAAACTGGTGGATATGGCCACCCAGGTGGATATCGCGCGGGAGTATACCTACCGCTGTGCCGCCCTGATGCAGGCCGGCAAAAACCCCGTCAAACAGGTGGCCATGGCTAAAAACTTTGCGGTGGAGGTGTGTGAAAAAGTCACCCGTGAGGCGGTCCAGATTCACGGCGGTATGGGCTATATGCGGGAGTCCGTGGTTGAGCGCCTGTACCGGGATGCCAAGATCCTGTCCATCGGCGGTGGCACCGACGAAATCATGAAGGAACTGATCGCCAAGCAAATGCGGCTCTGAAGAGAGACCAACGTTTAGTTTCGATCCACAACAGAGTCCCGTATAATTGCGCCCACTTTTTAAACGCAGTTAAACGTACCTCAGGAAGGATTGCTCATGAACTTCGACAACATCCCGGCAGGCAAAAACCCGCCAGAAGACATCTACGTCGCCATTGAAATTCCAGCAAACAGCTCGCCGGTCAAGTACGAGCTGGACAAGGACATGGGCGCGCTGCTGGTTGACCGGTTCATGGCCACCCCCATGTTCTACCCGGCCAACTACGGCTTTATCCCCCACACCCTGGCTGACGACGGCGACCCCCTCGATGTACTGGTTGTCACCCCATACCCGATACAGGCCGGCTCAGTCATTCGCTGCCGTCCTGTTGGCGTATTGAACATGGAAGACGAAGCCGGTGGTGATGCCAAACTGGTCGCGGTGCCCCACGACAAGCTGACGACTTCCTATCATGACGTTAAGGAAATCGACGACCTGCCCGAGCTGCTGCGGGACCAAATCCAGCACTTCTTCGAGAACTACAAGACTCTGGAGCCGGGCAAGTGGGTCAAGGTGCAGGGCTGGGGTAATGCTGAAGAAGCCCGGAAGGCTATCGTTGAGTCGGTGAACGCCTACAAAGGCTAAACACTGCACTCCATAAAAAACCGGGCCATGACAGCCCGGTTTTTTTATGCCTGAATCATTGTCGGTTACCGGCAAACCGGACATCAGCCGCGGGACAGTAGATCCCGCATATCACTGATCGCAGCGCTGGCACGCGACAGATAGGCCGCCATTGTCAGAGAGTGATTGGCCAGCACCCCAAAGCCGCTGCCGTTCAGGATCACCGGACTCCACATGGAGCCCTGGGCACCTTCCAGCTCAATAATAATCTGCTTCACACTGGCCATCGCGTTCTTGTCGTTCAGCACCTTGCGGAAGTCGACCTCAATGGCGTGGAAGATATGCAGCAAGGCCCAGGAACTTCCGCGAGCTTCATAGAACACGTCATCGATCCGGGTCCATGGCGTCTTGACTTCCTCACCGGCGGCCTCTTCGGCCAATGGATCATCAGGGTTAATGGTTGCAATCGCTTCCGATACGGAGGCCTTACCCACGCTCTCGCCCAAGGTACGGGACAGACTGCCAAGGCGGGTTTCAAGATCCGCCAGCCAGTTATTCAGATTGTCTGCACGGGCAAAGAATTGGGCTGAGGGCTGATCCCGGCGCGACAGTCGATCCAGGTAGCGATACAGCGCCTCAATACCCCGACGGTATTCCGTCTCGGTGGAAGGAATCGCCCAGCTGCCACTGTCGAAATGAAACTGGGGTTCAGCGACGATCAGGTCCGGATCTTCCGCCGATTGGCTCTGGGACCGGCTTATGTCCTTACGCATCGCACGGGACAGATCGCGTAGCTGAACCAGCGCGCCATACTCCCAGCTTGGCATGTTGTCCAGCCACAACCCGGGGGGGAAAATGTCATTGGAAATATAGCCACCGGGCTTGTCCAGCAGGGTTTCTGCCAAACGAATCATGGTCACAGTGGTGGCAAACCCGGCAACCGGCTCCCGGTCCATTTCAGATGCGACGGTACGGGTATGCTCCCGCACCGAGAAGGTGTCCGGCTCACTGCTCCAGAACATGCCCAGTATCACCGCTACCAATAGATACACACCCAGTACAATGAGGATGAATTTACCAATCACACCGCTTCCGTCGGTGTAATCCTGTACATCGTCCTTACGATCCCTGAAATACTGTCTGATTCTACCCGGCATCGGTTATTCAACCCCCTGTCAGTTATCGTTATCCGCCTGGAACGGTCGGCCCAGATGATAGCCCATCGCACCATCCACACCTAATGTGCACAACACTTCGTATTCTTTGGCAGTTTCCACACCTGTGGCGAACACTTTCACCCCCCGACTGTGGGCGATGGCCACCACAGACTCCAGATAAAAGCGGTTTTCTTCATGATTATCGATACCATGAATAAAGCTGTTATCAATACGAAGCCCCTGGAACCTCAGATTCCTCAGGTAGCTGAAAGGCACGCCGCCTACCCCGAAGCGGTCCACCAGCACCGCCACATTGAGCCGATTCAGCGCTCGCACCAGCAAGCCAACCGCCGTTCGGTGATGGTGCACGGTTTGCTCCGAAATACCAACCCAGAGACGTTTTCGAGAAGGACCGGCCGATTCCAGGCACTCGATCAGGTCTTGCCGGAAAGATTCACTGGCAACGGATGATGCACCCAGAGTCAACGCCAGACTCGCCTGGGGTTGTCGCTCAAGCAGGACAAGGGCATGACGCACGACCAACTGATCAATTTCCGCGATCATCCCGAAGCGCTCGGCAATTGGCACAAACACGGCCGCCCTGAGTTCGCCCTCATCGCTTTCGATGCGCGAGAAAACCTGATGATAGACCAGATGGCCATTGCCGTTGACCACCATGGGCTGAAGCCACAACGATAACTGATCATGATCAATAGCCCAGCGTATGATGGCACGCCAGGTTTCAAGATTATGGTGACCATCACGTTCAGGGTCCGCCGCCTGGCAATCGGTCTGGGGCCGGGTCTGTGCCTGTCGCAACGCCTCATCGGCGGCAACCATCAACTCCCTGGCGTTCCGGTCTTCCAGCGCCTGGGCCACTCCACCGTGAACCATCACATCCATGGGCGATGCCCGATCAGCGTATACACCATCCAGTTCTTCTAACAGTTGATGACACCAGACAATGCCATCCGCCTGTGTAACGCCCGGTAAAAAAATCGCAAACTCGGCACCACTTCTGCGACCGGCGAATGCTCCCGTATGGTCCCGCACAAACTGGTTGATAACGCCGGCAATACTCAGCAGTAAACGATCGGCTTCACTGCGGCCGTATGTCTGGTTGTACAACGCAAAGTCGTCCAGCTGTATCAGAAACAATACCCCCGGAGCTGCCCGCTCTTCCGACTCCACCTCAACTTTCAGACGCTGATCGAACGCACTCCGGCTGGCCAGCCCGGTGACAGTGTCCTCATTGCTGACCCGCCGCAAATGCTGAATCAGTTTCGCCTGCCCCTCGAACAGTGCGCCGAGGTCATCCGCCATCTGATTCATCGCTCGGGTGACCTGGTTCAGGTCACGGGTGGAATTGATTTCAACACGCTTTCGGAAATCTCTGCGGCCCAACGCCTCAGCCTGTTTTTCAAGCGCTTTCAGCGGCCTGAGCAGTGTTCTTACCATCCAGAACAACAGCAACAAGCCGACAGTACCAACCACCATGGTTCCGCCGATCATCCCTATGGTCACATGCCAGAGATCACGATAGGCACGTCCCGGATGACTGATAACTTCGACATACCCCAGGCGGGACCATCCCCGAACCACTTCCGCCCGCCCCACCGGCAAGGGCAGATCCGCCAGGGTTACAAACCAGGACGGCACGCCAGCCCCGGACAAGGTTGTTTGTCGCCCCGCCACCCACTCACCCGAATGGTCGAAGTACACCATCGACAGATAGCGTCCGCTGTCGAATACCGAGTCAATCAGGGATTCGGACGCAACCGGATCACGCCCGTCAATGGCATTGGACAGCGACAGCCCCACAGCAGTGGCTCCGTCACGGGCATGCCCTTCCAGTTGATCTGACACATAGTCCCGGAAACGATCGAAGCTGAAGGCAAGACTGGCCAGCAGAATCAGCAAAAGCAGGCTGCCGGTATAAAGTAACAGCAGGGAACGAAGGGAAATCAGGCCCCTCTGGCGAAAAGGCAAAGCTAGAGACTGCATCCGTGCCATAACTGGCGGCCTCCGGGACCCGTCTGGCCCTGAAAAATGAGGTCCTGCCGGGCCCCTGATGTGATCTGCCCCGCAGAGTTGACAAACATTTACATAGCATGATCTACGCCGACAACATTAAACACTATAGACTCTGTGAAGGACTCGTGTCCCGGAGAGGGACGACTCAATAACGAGAATAGACAGGTCGGATTGCAATGAACGACGAAAGCCAGAAAGAGAAACTCAGGCAGCACTTTGCCCGCCGCGTAACAACTCAGGCAAGAGTGGTGCTCGACACCTGGCAGAAAATTCATGGTAACAACCAGCAATCTGCCGCCTTTCGTGAAGACTTCGCCACCGCCACGGACAAGCTGGTTCGCTATGCCCTGCGTTTTGAGATGGCCGGCCATTCCGATGCCGGCAAAAAGGTGCTCACGCTCCTCGACAGCTGGCCGACCGGCGAAAATCTTCCGGACACCCTCGAACGGCAACTGCAGGATACCATTGAACTGCTGTCTCGCAACACGCTCCGCCGTACCGATAAAAACACTCCGGATGCGCCCCAGCAATTCCGCCGGACGCCGGTTTATATTGCCCTGGCCAATGATGAAATGGCCAGGCGGCTAATCCGCCAGCTGGAATTTTTCGGCTTCCGGGCCTCGGCCTTCAGTGACTCGGACCAGCTCATTGAGGCCTGCGCCCTGCACAAGCCTGAAACCATCCTGATGGATGTCAATTTCGGCGACAGGGCCAACGCCGGAATCGCCACCATCGAGCGCCTGCAGGAACGCCATGACACGCCCATTCCCGTCATTTTCATGAGTGATGAGGATGGCACAATCGAAACCCGCCTGCGGGCTTCCCGCTGCGGGGGTGAAGAGTTCTTCTTCCCGGCGGTCGACCCAGGCCAACTGATTGAGAAAATTGAAAGTTACACCCATGGCAACACGGTGGAGCCCTATCGGGTACTGGTACTGGACGATTCCCGCGCCCAAGCCAAGTTCATGGAAACGGTCCTCAAAAAAGCCGGCATGACGGCCCACATCATTACCGACCCGATGCAGATCATTCATGCACTTGAAGAGTTCTCACCGGAAATCATCGTCCTCGACATGTACATGCCCGGATGCACCGGTATGGAGATCGCCCGGGTGATCCGCCAGCAGGACAAACTGCACAGCGTCCCCATTATCTACCTGTCGGCCGAGGAGGATGTCTCCAAGCAGCTGCACGCCATGAGTCTGGGAGGAGACGACTTCCTGACCAAGCCCATTGACCCCAAACATCTGGTCGCTACTATTCACAACCGCGGACGACGTGCCCGCTCCCTGCTGGCCCTGATGATTCGCGACAGCCTCACCGGCCTGTACAACCATACCCACACGCTCCACCTGCTGGACCAGGAGATTGCTCGTTCAAAGCAGAAGGATCAACCCCTGTGCTTTGCGATGATCGACATCGACTACTTCAAGAAAGTGAACGACACCTTTGGCCACCCTATCGGTGACCGCGTGTTACGCAGCCTGTCCATGTTTCTCAAGCAGCGCCTGCGCAAAACCGACCATATCGGACGCTATGGTGGAGAGGAGTTTGCCATCATTCTGCCCGATACCCGGGAGAGCGATGCCCGTAACGTGCTCAATGAAATCCGTGAACGCTTCTCGGAACTGCAACAGCCTGCCGGAGACCAGGACTTTAATGTCACATTCAGTTGCGGTGTTGCAGCCTGGACGGGCGACAGCTCCCAGAACTTGTGTGAGCGTGCCGACCGGGCGCTGTACAAGTCCAAGGAGCTTGGCAGGAACTGCGTAACGGCGGCAACGGACTGACACCCGGTCAGGCCCACTCCAGCGTCAGGTAGACGGCCGTCTGATTCAGCAACTGATAGGCGACCTCACCAAAAGTGATCGGACCCGTCAATTGCGCAGTGCGTTGCCCTTCCAGGTTCGAGTGCAGGTAATTCAGTATACAGTTGCAGCTGAACAGGATCTCACCGGGATCTCCCGGCATGGCAGCCAGGAAAGCCTCAGGATAATGGGCCACCGGTTTGGCGAACCGATAGCGCACACCCTCGAAAACCGGGGCATAGAATCTGACTGCCCGGGTCTGCGAATCCACCGCCTGAATACTGACATTGACCAGTGCCCCGCAGTAATCGGCCACCAGGGGCCAGCGACTGTCGATGCCGGACGCCTGCATGGTATCCGCCAGGTTGCCTGGTCGCCCATCAATCAGGCAATCCTCCGCGGAAAAGCCTGTGGCGGCAAACTCCAGCTCTGGCCCATCGCCCGCTTCAAATAAATTGACCGTGTGCACCGTAACGGATTCTTGCTCTGGCAACTGGACGTGCACCACCACGGCCCGGTCAGTGAACAGGTCACCGGTGCGTCCGTCCACCACCGCCGCACTGACCTGTTCCAGTTCGTCCACATGCACACCAGCTACCCACCCCACTATGGGTTTGATGAACATATCAAAGTAAGTTGGCGCATATCGCGCATAGTCTTCCAGCACGCGGCTGCCAGCAGGCAGGATAATGATGGAGTAACCGTGCTCCGGGGCGTCCTCCAGGACATGGGGAAGGTGGTTGCCGTCATAGTTCTCGATCGACGCGTCACTGCCATGCAAGCACTGGACGTACACATAATCACGGCTGCACAGGCCACCCTGACTGGCGACAAAGTAGGGGGTCGTGCCGCCAATCCAGTTGCCTTTGGGCAGCTTCAGTAACAGCTCCCGATCACCAGCGATACAAAACGCCCTACCGCTGCTGATCAGTTCCGCAGCCTGATCCGGCGTCATCAATCCCTCTCGGAAACCGTCACTCATAACTGGCAGCCTCCGCCTGGCTACGGAATTTGTCCAGTTGGGCAATTTCATCACCCAGCTGCTTTTCGTGCCGGATAAAGAAACGCCTGACCGCATTGACCCGTATGATTTTCGCGTCCTCGCTGGCCAGTCTTGAAAATTCCTGACGCGTCCGGGCCAGCAGCAATTTCAAGCCCAGCATGTTGGCGTGGAATGGCTGTTCTGACTCCAGCAGATTAAACCAGACCGGATCGCCGGTGGCAGGAATGGATTGCCGCGTCGGTTCCGCGTCCTCCTCAGCAGACATCTGTGCCGCCAGCTTGTCGCCAGCACCGGGAAACTGCCCCTCGCTGATCGCATGGCGGATCTGCCAGGCAAGATAAACATCAATGCCCAACAACTCACAAACCTGACGGTACCCCAGGCCAGCCTGGAGACAATCAATCACACGTCGCGCCAGACCATGGGTGTAATCCTTTCCCACACTCCCCAGAAACGGCAGGGGCTCATTGGCGATGCCCCCTTCATCATCTGGCAAAGTGGCATGAATGTATGTCTTGTATGCACCCACATTGACGTGCCGCCAACGCCACTTGTGTTGCTCAAACGGCAATCGGCCGAACCAGGGTTTGCCAGTGGTCAGGTAGGCATGCAGCTCCTGACTTTGAACGTCCACCCGCACCCGGGAAATGTCCCAGGGCTCCTGTAACACCAGCAGTCTTTTGCATAGCTCGGTGTCTCGCATGAGTCCTCCCTGCTCCGGCAGTATCGGAAAACCAGAGTCTGGCACCACACAGAGTAGGTAAAAAGAGCACTTCCGCCGCAGATCGACACCACTTCAGTCGTAAACCGAACTTGTTAGACGATGGTCTAAAAGGACTGCCAAACCGTCGGAAATGAAACAAACGTCTTATGGACGTCTGGCCGGCACCCTCCGACAATGATTCGCAATGTGAGACTTATCCGCTATCACAGCCTGAACGTTGAAATGTATTGATCCGAAAGCCATGAGCACGCACCATGAATGGAAAATGACGCCAATTTCGGCGATCCTGTAGAAAATAATGGAAACAAGGCACGTATCATCATGTCGACTATACTCGTACTCCATGGCCCCAATCTGAATATGCTGGGCACCCGGGAACCGGAGCTGTATGGCCACGAAACCCTGACGGATATTGACGACCGGCTTCACCGCCAGGCAGCAAAACAGGGCCATCACCTGCTCCACCTGCAGTCCAACGCGGAGTATGAGCTGATTGAACGAATCCATGATGCACGCAATGAAGGTGTGGATTTCATTATTTTCAACCCGGCGGCGTTTACCCACACCAGCGTGGCCCTGAGAGACGCCATGCTGGCATCGGGTATTCCCTTTATCGAGGTGCATCTTTCCAATGTGCATGCGCGGGAAGCGTTCCGCCATCACTCCTATTTTTCCGATATCGCCGAAGGCGTTATCTGCGGGCTGGGCAGCCAGGGGTACGACCTCGCGCTTCAGGCGGCCCTGCAGCGAATTCACCGATAGATCACAGACAACACGGGACTTAACTGACTATGGACATTCGTAAGATCAAGAAGCTGATTGAGCTCCTGGAGGAATCCGACGTCGAGGAGCTGGAGATTCACGAAGGAGATGACTCCGTTCGCATCTCCCGTCGCGGTGAACAGGCTGTCAGCACACAGTACATGGCCCACTACCCGGCGCCAGCACCTGCACCGCAGCCGGCTCCGGCAGCGGAAAACCCAGCGCCTGCCGCCAGCGAGAGCGCGGCTCCGGCTGCGCCGTCCGGTCATGCTGTCAAGTCGCCCATGGTTGGCACCTTCTACCGCTCACCGTCACCGACGGCCAAGGCCTTTGTGGAAGTGGGCCAGCAGGTCAAGGCCGGTGAAGTGGTCTGCATCGTCGAGGCCATGAAGATGATGAACCAAATCGAATCAGACAAGAGCGGCACCGTCACTGAAATCCTGGTGGAGAATGGTCAGCCGGTAGAGTTCGACCAGCCTCTGGTCGTCATTTCCTGAACTCGGTGATTGCATATCATGGCTATGTTAGAAAAAGTTCTGATCGCAAACCGGGGAGAGATCGCGCTCCGCATCCTGCGCGCCTGTAAAGAGTTGGGCATCAAGACTGTCGCCATCCACTCACAGGTGGACCGTGACCTGATGCACGTGCGTCTCGCGGATGAATCCGTGTGCATTGGGCCTAACAGCCCGGTGGACAGCTATCTGAATATCCCGACCATTATCAGTGCGGCGGAAGTGACGGATTCCGTGGGCATTCATCCGGGCTATGGCTTTCTTGCGGAGAATGCCGACTTCGCTGAACAGGTGGAAAAAAGCGGCTTCCGCTTCATCGGGCCGCGCGCCGAGACCATCCGCCTGATGGGTAACAAGGTGTCAGCCATCAACGCCATGATCCGGGCGGGCGTACCCACGGTTCCCGGTTCCGATGGTCCGCTGACCGACGACGATGAGCGCACCCTGCGCATTGCCCGTGAGATCGGCTACCCGGTAATGATCAAGGCGGCGTCCGGTGGCGGTGGCCGTGGCATGCAGGTGGTTCACTCGGAAGCGGCACTGCTCAAGGGCGTCCAGATTACCCAGAGCGAGGCCCGCAACGCATTTGGCGACCCGACCGTCTACCTGGAGAAATTCCTGGAAAAGCCACGGCATGTAGAAGTACAGGTGCTGGCCGACATGCACGGCAACTGTATCCACCTGGGAGACCGCGACTGCTCCATGCAGCGCCGCAACCAGAAGGTCATTGAAGAGGCACCGGCTCCGAACATCAATCCGGAATCCCGCGAGCGCACTCTCAAGGCCTGCGTCGATGCCTGTAAGGAAATCGGCTATGTGGGCGCCGGTACATTCGAATTCCTGTACCAGGACGGCGAGTTCTTTTTCATCGAGATGAACACGCGGGTCCAGGTGGAACATCCGGTCTCCGAGATGGTCACCGGTGTGGACATCGTGCGCGAACAGCTCCGTATTGCCAGCGGCCTGCCCCTGCAATACACCCAGGAAGACATCCGTATTTCCGGCCACGCACTGGAATGCCGGATCAACGCTGAAGATCCCAAGACGTTCGTACCCAGCCCGGGCAAGGTCAAGCACTTCCATGCCCCCGGCGGCAACGGCATCCGGGTCGATTCACACCTGTACAGCGGTTATACGGTGCCCCCTTACTACGATTCCCTGGTGGCCAAGCTGATCACCTGGGGCGATGACCGGGAAATCGCTCGCCGGCGTATGAAGAACGCCCTGGATGAACTGGTTGTCGAAGGCATCAAGACCAATCAACCCCTGCATCGAAAACTGGTACGCGATGGTGGCTTTAAACAGGTAGACTTCACCATCCATTACCTGGAAAAACTGATGCGGGATTGAATCAAACATGCCCTGGATACAACTACAGATCCCGGCTGATCCGGACAACGCGGATCAGCTGGAAGATCTGCTCATGGAGATGGGCGCCAAAGCCGTCTCCATGGAAGATGCAGCCGACCAACCGTTATACGAGCCGGATCCCGGCACAACCCCGCTGTGGCACCAAACCAGTGTTACTGGCCTGTTCGATTCCGAACGGGATATTGAACAGCTGCGCGCTGCGATCACCGATGCCTGGCATCAGCAGACCCAACAGTCCTTGCCAGAGATTGCGGTGACCCTGGTGGAAGACAAGGACTGGGAGCGCGCCTGGATGGACGACTTCCAGCCTTTGCAATTCGGCGAACGGCTGTGGATTGTCCCCAGCTGGCACGACGCTCCCGACCCTGACGCAGCTAACCTGATGCTCGACCCCGGCCTGGCTTTTGGTACTGGCACCCATCCCACCACCGCAATGTGCCTGCAGTGGCTGGACGGTCAGGACGTGCAGGGCAAACAGGTCATCGATTACGGTTGCGGCTCAGGCATTCTCGGCCTGGCAGCGTTGTTGCTGGGTGCCGATCACGTTATCGGGGTAGACACGGATCCCCAGGCGCTGGAGGCCAGCCGCGACAATGCCCAGCGCAACGGCGTCGAAAACAGCCGTCTGGACCTGTATCTGCCGGAGAGTGAGCCCGACACCAAAGCGGACATCATACTGGCCAACATTCTGGCCCAGCCCTTGATCGGACTTGCGCCGCATCTGGCTGCCCGGGTCAAACGCGGCGGCGACCTGGTGTTATCCGGCATTTTGTCCAACCAGGCACGCGAAGTCATGGAGGCCTATGAGCCCTGGTTTGTGATGGATGAACCCGAGCAACAGGAAGAGTGGATACGGCTCACAGGACGACGCAACGACAGGTGACGAATCCACTGTGAACGACTAAACTCCGTGACTCGTAGCGAAGTCGCTTTCAGGAACGACGCATGACCCAGAGCAGCCTGCAGACACGATGCCCCAATTGCGATACCCGGTTCCGGGTAACGGATGAGCAACTCAGCATTGCCAAAGGCAAAGTTCGCTGCGGAAACTGCATGGAAGTCTTCAATGCCGTGGATCACCAGGTGAAGCCCGCAGCAGCGCCGGCGACGCCATTGCAACCCACCCCGCCAGCTACGCCGGATACGGAATCCGCCGACTCCGCCGGCGGCTTCTCGGCTGACGATGATTTTGTCTTCGCCGACAATCCGGAAGAGGACGCAGAGGAAGGTCGATACGCTGGTTCCCGGATGACTTTCTCCGAAGACGAACTCAGCGACAGCTTTCGCTCCATTGAAAAAGGCTCCACGTCGGAATTCGACGCCGAAGATGATCGTACCGACGACAATATTGATGAAAGCTGGGCCGAAGCCATGCTGGCCGACGACGATATCAGCGGAGGGCACAATGGCTTGTCGGTCACTCGTGAGCCCGCCCCCCGGGAAACTCCCGACAACGAACCACAACCGGAAATCGAACCGTCTGTCAGATCAGAAACGGATACCGAGCAGCGGAACGATCAGCCGCCACCCGAGGACGCGCAGACCACGCCGACGGATAGCAACCTCGCCCTGGAGCCAACCAGTGGTGACTATCAAGAACAGATGACAGCCGAAAAGCCCGGGGCAGCTGAAGCCGAAGCAGAGGAGCCACTGACCACGCACCAACTCTACAGTGACCTTCGGCGGGAACCTGTCTCTGTTCATCGCAGCTCAGGCGGGCGAGTGCGCACGATACTATGGAGCCTGGTCGTGTTGGCACTGATTGGGGTATTGGTGGCCCAGGTCACCTGGTTTCAGTTTGACCGCCTGTCTGCCATCCCTGAACTGAGGCCTTTTTACGAGAAAGGCTGCGAACTGGCAGGCTGCGAACTCACCCCCCTGATCGACGTCGATGCCATCCAGAGTCGCAAACTGGTGGTTCGGACCGACCCGAACAACCGTAGCCAGCTGCTGGTGGAAGCGGTGATTATCAATCGGGCAACCTTTTCCCAACCTTTTCCCGCCATCGCCCTCACCTTCTCCAACCTGAACGGAGATGTGGTCGCCCAGAGCGTATTTACGCCGGACGAATACATTGCCGGTGAAGGTAAGGAATTGACAACCATGCCAATGGACACACCGGTGCGCATCGCTATCAGTATTCGGGATCCTGGCAGGGATGCGGTCAACTACAACATCGCCTTCCGAGCCTACAACCCGCAGTAAGCCAGTATTCACTTATTAATCACGGCGGACCGCCATCGAATAGACTAAAAGTCAACCAGAAAGCACGAAAAATAATCAATTTTTTCACTGCTTTGCCCCTTCAATCGCTGGCGTCCCGGCGGTATCATTACCGCCCTTCGGATCAGGATCGGTTACTTATTGAGCAATCGTTCCACTCCGACCCTTGCTCAATCCGCTGTGACACGGACTCAGATCATGCTGCCAACGGCAAAAATCGGGCCGTACACGTTGCCCAACCCGCTGATTGTCGCCCCCATGGCGGGTGTGACGGATCGCCCGTTCCGCCTGCTATGCCGGAATATGGGCGCCGGGCTGGCCGTATCGGAAATGGTCATAGCGGACAGCAAGCTCTGGCACACGCGTAAATCCAGAACCCGTATGGACCATGCGGGCGAACCGGAACCCAGATCGGTCCAGATTGCCGGTGGCGATCCCGAAATGCTGGCCCACGCCGCGAAACTGAATGCTGAGTACGGTGCCCAGATCATCGATATCAACATGGGTTGCCCGGCCAAGAAAGTCTGTAACAAGGCTGCGGGTTCCGCGCTGATGAAGGACGAAAGTCTGGTCAGGGAGATACTGGAGGCCGTCGTCGCCGCCGTGGATATCCCGGTCACCCTGAAGATGAGAACTGGCTGGGACCGGGAGCATCGTAACGCACCCCTGATCGCACGCATGGCAGAAGATGCAGGCATTCAGGCGCTGGCGGTTCACGGCCGCACCCGGAAGGACGCCTACAAAGGCGACGCCGAGTACGACACCATCGCGGAAGTAAAATCCCGTGTCAGCATACCGGTGTTTGCCAACGGCGATGTCACTTCCCCGGAGAAGGCAAAACAGGTACTCCAGTACACCGGCGCCGACGGTCTGTTGATTGGCCGTGCAGCTCAGGGCCGGCCCTGGATCTTCCGGGAAATCCTGCATTTCCTGGAGACCGGAAGACATCTTGCGGTGCCTCCGCTGGCAGAGGTGGAACAGATCCTGACACAGCACCTGGATGCCCTGCACCGGTTTTACGGTGAATTTATGGGTGTGCGCATTGCCAGAAAACATGTGGGCTGGTATCTCCAGTCCCACGACGAAAGCAAACAGTTCCGCAAACGCTTCAACGCCCTGGACGAGGCGGCGGAGCAAAGAGACAGTATTCAACAGTACTTTGCAGGCTTACGAAATGGAGAGGTATTCGCAGCATGACCGCTGAGACTTTGGCAAACGACAACCTGAGCACATCGGCCAACGATGACATTCATCAGTTGCAGACGGTAAACGGCAGCGGCAACAGCGTCACCCTGCGTGACAGCGTCGAAGTTGCCCTGACGAACTACTTCGCCCAACTGGACGGAGCTCCGGTCACGGAGGTATACCAATTGGTGCTGTCCGAAGTGGAGGCACCCCTGTTGGAGCAGGTGATGAAATACACCCGCAACAACCAGACCAAGGCTTCCACCATGCTTGGCCTGAATCGCGGCACTCTGCGCAAGAAGCTTAAGCAATACGGTCTGCTATAATCCAGACACCCTGACTTGAAGAGGGCCTCCCGGAAATCGCGAGGCCCTTATTCGTTCATCTCCAGCGAAGAAAATGACCCATGGCAAACCAGGCTAATACCCCCGTCCGTCGCGCGTTGATCAGCGTCAGCGACAAATCCGGCATCGTCGAATTCGGCCGCGCCCTGACTGAGCGCGGTATTGAACTGCTCTCCACCGGCGGCACTTTTCGCCTTTTGAAGGAAAACAACATTCCGGTCACCGAGGTGTCCGATTATACCGGCTTCCCGGAAATGATGGACGGTCGGGTAAAAACCCTGCACCCGAAGATCCATGGCGGTATTCTCGGCCGTCGGGGCACCGATGACGCCATTATGGGCGAGCACGGCATTAACCCCATTGATATGGTGGTGGTGAACCTTTACCCGTTCGAAGACACCGTGGCCAATCCGGACTGCGACCTGCCTACGGCTATCGAGAACATCGACATCGGTGGTCCGACCATGGTGCGGGCCGCCGCCAAGAATCACAACGATGTGGCCATCGTGGTCAATGCCTCGGATTACAGCCGGGTGCTGGCAGAGCTGAAAGAAAACGATGGCCAGTTGACCTACAACACCCGTTTCGATCTGGCGGTCAAAGCCTTTGAGCACACCGCCGGCTACGACGGCGCCATCGCCAACTACCTTGGCGGTCGCACCCCGGATAACGACAACGCAGACTTCCCCCGTACCTTCAACGCCCAGTTCGTGAAGGTTCAGGACATGCGTTACGGGGAAAACCCGCACCAGCGCGCCGCTTTCTACGCCGAGCGCAACCCGAAGGAAGCCTGCATCGCCACCGCCAGGCAGCTTCAGGGCAAGGAACTGTCCTACAACAATGTAGCGGATACCGATGCGGCGCTGGAATGTGTGAAGCCCTTCGCGGATCCCGCCTGTGTGATCGTCAAGCACGCCAATCCCTGTGGTGTCGCCATTGGCTCCGACATTCGCCAGGCCTATGACCTGGCGTTTGCCACCGACCCGACCTCCGCATTCGGCGGCATCATCGCGTTTAACCGTGAACTGGATGCCGATACCGCCAAGGCCATCATTGATCGCCAGTTTGTGGAAGTGATCATTGCCCCGACCATCGCCCCGGACGCGGTGGAACTGGTCGCCGCCAAGAAAAACGTGCGCCTGCTGGCCTGCGGTGAACTTGATGGCGAACGCGCCAAGTCCATGGACTACAAGCGCGTCACCGGCGGCCTGCTGGTACAGGATCGTGATCTGGGCATGGTGGCCATGGAAGACGTCAAGGTGGTCACCGAGCGGCAGCCTTCCGAACAGGAACTGAACGATCTTCTGTTCGCCTGGGAAGTGGCCAAGTACGTCAAGTCCAACGCCATTGTCTATGCCAGGGCCGGTCGCACCATCGGCGTGGGCGCCGGCCAGATGAGCCGCGTCTACAGCGCAAAAATTGCCGGTATCAAGGCAGCCGATGAAGACCTGGAAGTGAAAGGCTCCGTTATGGCTTCCGATGCTTTCTTCCCGTTCCGGGATGGCATCGACGCTGCCGCACAAGCTGGCATTACCGCAGTAATCCAACCCGGTGGCTCCATGCGCGACCAGGAAGTGATCGACGCCGCCAACGAACACGGCATCGCCATGGTGTTCACTGGCATGCGCCACTTCCGGCATTGATCGATTGAGTAATCCGACAATCAGGAACCGACTATGAACATTCTTGTAATAGGCTCCGGCGGCCGTGAACACGCCCTGGCCTGGAAAGCCGCCCAGTCTCCGGTCGCGGACCGGGTCTTCGTGGCCCCCGGAAACGCCGGCACCGCACGTGAACCGGGTCTGGAAAACATCAATATCGACGCCATGGACCTCGACGGACTGGCAGATTTTGCTGCCGCCAACAACGTGGGCCTGACCATTGTCGGCCCGGAGGCCCCGCTGGTCGCAGGCATCGTCGACAAGTTTGAAGCCCGCAACCTCCGTGTCTTCGGCCCCAGCGCCGGCGCAGCGCAACTGGAAGGCTCCAAAGCATTCACCAAGGACTTCCTGGCGCGCCAGAACATCCCCACCGCTGCTTACGCCAACTTTACCGATGTTGACGAAGCTCTCGCCTATGTACGGGAGCAAGGCGCTCCCATCGTGGTCAAGGCCGACGGCCTGGCAGCAGGCAAGGGCGTGATTGTGGCGATGACCCTGAAAGAAGCCGAAGACGCCATCCGTGACATGCTCGCCGACAATGCCTTCGGTGACGCCGGCAGCCGGGTGGTCATCGAGGAATTCCTGGACGGCGAGGAAGCCAGCTTCATCGTCATGGTCGACGGCAAACACGTCCTGCCCATGGCCACCTCCCAGGATCACAAACGGGTTGGCGACGGCGACACCGGTCCCAATACCGGCGGCATGGGCGCCTATTCCCCGGCTCCGGTGGTGACGGCGGATATTCATCAGCGCATCATGGACGAAGTCATCCACCCGACCGTGCGTGGTATGGCGGCCGAAGGCCACCCATACAAGGGCTTCCTGTACGCCGGCCTGATGATCGACAACTCCGGCGCCCCTAAGGTTATTGAGTTCAACTGCCGCTTCGGCGACCCGGAAACCCAGCCGATCATGCTGCGCATGAAGTCCGATCTGGTGGAACTGTGTGGTGCCGCCATTGACGGGAAACTGGACCAGTGTGACTCCGAATGGGATGAACGGGCGTCTGTCGGTATTGTACTGGCCGCCGGTGGTTACCCGGGCAGTTACAACAAAGGGGACGTTATCTCAGGGCTACCGGAATCCGAAATCGCCGGTGAGAAGGTGTTCCATGCGGGCACCCGACTCAATGGCGACCAGGTGGTCACCAACGGTGGCCGTGTACTGTGTGCCACTGCTCTCGGTCAGACCGTCACGGAAGCCCAGCAGCGTGCCTACGAGGTAGCGGCAAGAATCCAGTGGGACGGCGTCTTCTATCGCAAGGACATTGCTTATCGGGCCATAGCACGGGAACAGTCCTGACTCCACCGCAACCTTAAGCCTCTCGTAAAGCCCGGCCCCGCCGGGCTTTTTCTTGCACACTGATCCCAGAAGCACGACAACAGGCAACTAAAACGCAATCTACATGATAACTTTTACTTGTTGCAAACACTTATCATTTGTATAGTTCGCATCCTTAACTTAATTCGCTGTAAGGATTCGAACATGACCCCCCGATTTTCCAGAAGTCTTCTGGCAACCGCGATTGTTACTGCTGCCACAGCGGCTTACGCCGAAGAGCAAAGCCTGAATGAACTTGTCATCATTGGTGACGAGAGCTCTGCGGCGGCCCTTCCTGGTTCCGCCCACGTGGTTACCAGCGAGGATCTGGAAACCATGAAATACACCGACGTACACCGGGTTGCCCGCGAGGTTCCCGGCGTATACCTGCAGGAAGAGGACGGTTACGGCCTGCGCCCGAACATCGGTATTCGCGGTTCCGGGTCAGGTCGTTCCGGTAAAGTGACGCTGATGGAAGACGGCGTTCTGATGGCGCCGGCACCCTACTCCGGTCCAGCGGCTTATTACTTCCCTTCATTTGGTCGTATGAGCGGTGTCGAGGTACTGAAAGGACCGGATCTTTTGCGTTACGGACCAGCCACCGTGGGTGGTGCAATCAACCTTCGATCAACGCCGATCCCTTCAGAAGCATCCGGACACCTGACCACTGAACTGGCCGAGAACGACGGCAAAAGAGTACACGCCTGGTACGGTGCCAGCTCCGAACAGGTGGGATGGCTGCTCGAAACCCATCAGCAGGAAACCGACGGCTTCAAGGATATCCGCCAGTCCGACCGGGAAGCCGGTTTCGACAAGAAAGATTTCGTTGGCAAACTTCGCTTCAACTCATCGGCCGACGCCGCCATCTACCAGCAGCTGGATCTGAAGGTGGATTACAGCGAGGAGCTGAGCCACGAAACCTATCTGGGCCTGACCGACGCGGACTTCAACGCAGACCCGGATCAGCGCTACTTCGCCTCTGAGCGTGACAACATGGATACCCAGCGTACCGGCTTCATGGCACGTCACCTGGCCGATCTTAGCGACGACCTGACCGTAACCACCACGGCTTACTACAATGAGTTCAAGCGCAACTGGTATAAAGCGGCGGGACTCAAATCACTGATCAACGATGCCAACGGCGGTGACACCGACGCGCTGGCACAGTTACGGGGCGAAGCGGACCTGGACGGCATAGATATCAAGAACAACGCCCGCGAATATTACTCTCAGGGCATCGAGCTCAAAGCCGACTACCGTCTGACGCTGGCTGACCTGACTCACAACCTGACATTCGGGGCCCGCTACCACGAGGACGAAGTCGATCGCCTTCAGCCGGTAGACACCTTCAACCAGGTCATTACCAACGGTCAGCCGGTACTGGAGTTCGTATCCACAACCTCCGGCTCAGACATCAGCGGCAGCAACAATGCCGTCGAACAGGCGGAAGCCTGGAGCGCCTACGTCGCCGACCGCGTCGCCCTGACTGATCGCCTGACCTTGACTGGCCTGTTACGTTTCGAAGACATCGAAACCAGCCGCGTTCGCTACAACGAGGAAAGCCGCTCATCGGTTCAGGATCGCTCCAGCAACGGTACCAGCGAGTTACTGCCGGGCATTGGCGCGACTTACGACCTTGATAACGGCGTTACCCTGCTCGGCGGTATCCATCGCGGCATGGTACCGGCCGGTGCCGGCAGTACCGACGTTGATCCGGAAATCAGTATCAACTACGAACTCGGTGCCCGCCTCAACCGTGGCGCTGGGCGGTACGAACTGATCGGCTTCTACAGCGATTACTCCAACACCGTTCAGAACTGCTCCGTGGCCACTCCCTGCGCCGGAGGCCAGGACTCCGGTTCTGTCAGCCAGGGCGAATCTCGCATCCAGGGCATTGAAGCGCTCGCCGCTTACGAGTTTGCCCTCGACAACGGACTGCAGGTTCCGGTACAGGCAACCTGGACCTTCACCGATGCGGAGGTTACCGAAGACAGTGAAACCGGTGATGCCCTGAAAGGTGACAACCTGGTCTACCTGCCAGAAAACGTATTCAGCGTACGCTCGGGTGTTCGCCAGGGCGACAACTGGGATGTCTTCGTGAACATTGCCTATGTCGATGCCATGTGTATCGACAATACCTGTGACCGTTCAGGTACCGATAACACCTTCCGCAAGACCGACTCACTGACCGTGGTCGATCTGTCCGGCAGTTATAAAGTTGCCGAGGGTGCCCGGGTCTTCGCCAAGCTTGATAACGTGTTCGACACCCGCAAGATCGTTGCCCGTACCCCCGACGGTGCCCGACCAAACCTGCCGATGACCGCAGCCGTTGGACTGAGCATCGACTTCTGATGATCGATTGCCATATGGGCTGAGGGATCAGCCCGACTCAGGAAACCTTTGAGCCCGGTCCTTGACCGGGCTTTTTTTTAAGTTACTGTAACCAATGCCCTCAATGGACTACCCCACCGGAACCGGAGCCCGACTTCCAATGATGTCTGAATCCCATTTGCCTGCCCTGCTTCTGCTAACGCTGACCACGCTTCTGTGGGGTTGTTCCCGTCAGGACATCTACGACACCGCCATCGACTGGGAACGCTCATCCGCCGGGCTGGAAGCAGACCGCGTGGTCGTCGGCGGGCTGGATATTGCCTACCTGCGCAACAAGGACGCCACAGACGGAGAAACCATTGTCCTGATCCACGGTTTCGGGGCCAACAAGGACAACTGGACCCGATTCGCCGGGGAACTGTCCGACGAATTCAACGTGTATGCCATTGACCTTCCCGGCCACGGCGACAGCAGCAAGGAGCCGCACCTTGGCTACCGTTTCGAGGATCAGGTGCAACACGTGTCCCGCATTCTCACGGCGCTGGATATTGATCAAACCCACATGATGGGCAATTCCATGGGGGGCGCCATCACCGCCCTCTATGCCGCGACCTTTCCCGAGCAGATCCGTTCAGCCGTGTTATTCGACCCGGCCGGCATCTTTGAGTACGACAGTGAACTGGTGGACCTGGTTACGGAAGGGGACAATCCGCTGATACCGAAACAACCGGGGGATTTTGAACGCCTCATGGACTTTGCCCTGGAGAAGAGGCCATTTGCGCCCTGGCCGATCCTTGAGGTGATGGAAGAAAAAGCCATCGCCAACCACGAAGTCAATGAAGTGATCTTCGCAGCCATCCGGGACACCGGATACGAACCGGATTTCCGCAACGCCATTGAACGAATCGAGGCACCGGTACTGGTGCTGTGGGGCAAAGAAGACCGGGTGATTAACTACCGCAATGCCGATATTTTTGTCGAGCGCATTCCCAATGCCCGAAAGGTCCTATTGGATGAAGTCGGCCACGCGCCCATGATAGAGGTGCCGGAAGAGTCCGCCAAACTGTTCCGACAGTTCATTCAATCCAGCAACTGATCCAATAAGACGACCGCCATGCCTGAAGCAATCTGGATCTCATTTGCCTTTGGCCTGGGGCTGCTGGTAAAAACCGTCGGCTTGCCTCCCCTGGTCGGATACCTGGCGGCAGGTTTCCTCTTGAGCGGCCTGGCCGGCCCCCTCAACATTACGGTGGAGGCGACCAACGGACTGGAGCATATTGCTCACCTCGGTGTCCTGTTGTTGCTGTTCACGGTCGGGCTTAAGCTCAAACTGCGCTCCATCATCAGCCCAGAGGTTATAGGTGGCAGCCTGTTCCACTTTGCGATCACCTGCGCGGTGTTTGCTCCAGGACTGTACTGGCTGATGGACCTGACATGGCAGACTGCCGTACTACTGGCCATCGCGCTGTCATTTTCCAGTACCGTACTCGCCGCCAAGGTACTGGAAAGTAAGCGGGAACTGCGGGCCTTTCATGGCCGCGTCGCCATTGGCATCCTGATCATGCAGGACCTGATCGCCCTGGTTGTCATGAGCCTGGCCGCGGGACAGACACCGTCCCAGTGGGCGCTCGTCGTCTTTGGTCTCCCCCTGCTCCGCCCTCTCCTGTTCCGACTCCTGGATGCCAGTGGTCACGATGAGTTGCTGGTACTGCTCGGACTGTTGCTGGCCCTGGCGCTCGGAGGACTTGGTTTTGAGGCTGTCGGATTGAGCCCGGAACTGGGTGCACTGGTGTTTGGCGCCATGCTGGCCAACCACCCACGCTCCCAGGAGTTGGCCAAATCCCTCTGGAGCGTCAAGGAAGTCTTCCTGGTCGGATTTTTCCTGCAGATAGGCATTGGAGGATTGCCGGACGGCAACGCACTGCTCTTCGCGCTGATCGCGTCACTGATATTGCCCCTGAAAGGCATGCTCTTCTTCTTTTTGTTGCTCGCTTTCCGGCTACGTGCCCGCAGTAGCTTTCTGAGCGCCCTGTCTCTCACCAACTACAGTGAGTTTGGCCTGATTGTCGCCAGTGTCGCCCTGCCGGAATGGCTAGTGCCACTGGCTCTCACAGTCGCGATATCCTTTCTTGTTTCAGCGCCAGTCAATCGCTTCGCCCACACGCTCTACGAGCGCTTCAACGTCCGCCTTACGCCCTACGAGGGCAAACGGCATCACCCGGACGAACAGCCCATCTCCCTTGGCAGCACCAAGGTCCTGATCATGGGAATGGGACGGACCGGTACCGCAGCCTACGATTACCTCTCAGGTTCTGAATCCCGAGCCATGGGGCTGGACTCGGACCCGGCAAAAGTATCCAAGCACCAGAAAGCTGGTCGCAACGTGGTCTTCGCAGACGCAGAGGATACCTCCTTCTGGCAGAGTCTCCATATGCCCGCCGTTGAGGCAGTCATCCTCGCCATGGGTGACATAGAGGGCAAGCTCATTGCCGCCAGGAATCTCCGGAAAAAAGGCTTTTCCGGATACATCGTGGCGCACACCTTATACGAGGATGAAGCCCAGCAGATCCGCGCAGCAGGCGCCGATCAGGCCTACCTCACCATGAGTGAAACGGGTGTGGCGCTGGCCAGCCAATTGAAGAACCGGCAGAGTGAACCAGCGCCCGAAGAACGCGACTGACTCAACGGACCCTGCGCCACGCGGTCAGTTCAGCAATCGTGTGCTGGAATTTCCGCCGGGTTTCGCGAATCACAAACGTCACATCCATCGGAGGCTGAATCAGCTCGAAATGACTGGACAGTATGTCTCGCATACCATCCAGAACACTCCTCGGCTGCCCATTCAGCTCGAAACCGCCAATCCAGTTATTGCGGGGCGTGAACTCCTCCATCAGGGTATAGGGAGAGCTGATGACCAGTGTGCCTCCTACCGCCAGACGCTCGTGGATGCCCGCAAGGAACGACCCGGGGGCATGGAGCCGATCGATCAGGTTACCGGCAAAGATCAGGTCATAATCCTGATGCTCAGGTCCTAACTGGCAAGCGTCACCTGTGGCAAACGATACCCGTTCGGCGGCCCTGGCCAGGCCCAGCTCTGCCAGGCTTATGCTCACCCGCTCCCCCAGCTCACCTTCGTCCCGGCGAAAGTAATCGATTTCACCATTCTCCTTGAGGTGATGGGCAGCATCCACAAACCGCTTTGAAAGATCGATGCCCACGACTTCATCAAACACCCGGCCCAGCTCGAAGGCCGTGCGGCCAACCGCACAGCCGAGATCGAGAGCCTTGCGCCTGTCCCGCCCGGCCATCATCTCCTGGCAAATACCGGCACACCGTGCGGGATAATTACTCACCCCGAAATAGTGATCGCCAAAGTGGAACCCCAAATACTGGCTAAGCAGTTCGTCGGTTTCGTACACATTCATGGCTGGTCCTCAGCAGTGTTCTGGTCACGCACAACTGCGGAACCCGGTGTAGACGTCGCTTCTCATGGGCAGGTATGCCTGTCGATAGGTGCCCCGAATCAGCGAGGCCGACGTGGCGCAGCTACCGCCACGCGTCACCTTATGATCACCGAACTGCAATGTCGACATGAACGGGTACATATCGATCCGGAAGCCATCGTAGGGAAAAAACTGGCTACTGGTCCATTCCCAGACGGTACCGATCATCTGGCGGCAACCAAACGGGCTCTCACCTTCAGGGTAATCCCAGACCGGATTTTGTGCCATGGTGCGGCCACTCATATCGGCACGTTCCGGGCTCACCGGGTCGTTACCCCAGGGGAATCGCCGGAAGGGTTCACCAGGCCGGTTACCCAGCGCCGCCACCTCCCATTCGTATTCAGTGGGCAGTCTCCGACCTGCCCAGCGGCACCAGGCCTCCGCTTCCCAGTAGGTTATATGGGTCACTGGAGCATCCAGATTCAGCGGTTGCCAATCATCAAAAAGACGTTGCTGCCATTGGTTGTCATGCCAGCGCCAGTAGAGCGGTTTCCTGGGCACGCGCATCAGAGGCTCGGCGCAGTCGTGAACCAGGGAAACGTCCACCTCCGTCTGCAACCACTTTCGTCCACCGAAGGACCACAACTCAGGGCGTCGGTACCCGCCATCTTCGACAAACGCAAGAAAGTCCCGGTTGGAAACCGGCGTGCGGGAAATCGTGAAAGACTCCAACGCCACCTCAAACCGTGGCTTCTCATTATCAAACGCGAAATCGTTGGTGGCGTATCCAGTGGCTTCACCGGGCATTCCGATCAGCCAACGCCCGGCGGGGATGGTGACATCACCGTCGAGCCGGTCACCGGCCCCGGCGCGCTCAGGGTGATAGTCAGGGGGTGCTGGATAGCCGACGGTCTGCCGACACCAGATCAACGACTCAATATGCATGTTCTGGTGGAAAATGGCGTAACGGTATAGATACAGCTCGTCGTCTGCCAGCGGCTTATGCTGGATCCGCTCCGCTACCCGATCGTAGATGGTATCGAAATAGGCCAGGGTGTCTTGACGACCAGGGAACAGCTCCCGACACCAGCGATCCCGATGGTCAACGTGGAAGGAATCCCACAGGTCATCCATGGCCGGGTTGTAGCTGGGAGTGCCATCCAGCATATTGAACACAAACACTTCGTAGAAAAAAGCGGCGTGCCCCATCTCCCACAACGGGGGATTAACTCCGGGGTGATAGGGCACATTGAGCATGTCATCCGGCAAAGAAGTAATCAGTGCCCGTGTGCGCTGTCGGGTATGCTCCAGTTCTGCCAGCAGGGTTGCCTTGTCCACGCTCTCGTTCTCCAAACACCTGAGTCTGATAGGTACGATAACAAACTGCCTGCCAGATGAGTGCCCACAGGGTGAATTTTTGGCGTTTTTCTTGCCAGTCCGTGACTGGCCTATCCCCAGACCAGCATGATCATCGGCACGGCCACAGCCGTCACCAGAATCGACATGGGCAGACCCAGCCGCCAGTAGTCCCCGAACCGGTAGCCTCCCGGCTCCATGACCAGCGCATTGGACTGGTGCCCGATCGGGGTCAGGAAAGCACAGGACGCTCCCACGGCAACGGCCATCAGCACCGCATCGGAGGCCATGCCCAGCTCCGCCGACAGGCTGAGCGCAATCGGGGCCACCAGTATCGCGGCGGCTGCATTGTTAACCACGTTGGACAACAGCATGGTTCCCACCAGCACCACCGCAAGCACAATGGCCGGTGACAGCCCTTCGCTCAGCATCAGCATCTGCGCCGCAATCAGTTCGGCCCCGCCAGTGGTTTCCAGTGCCTGACCGACTGGAA
This sequence comes from Marinobacter sp., assembly GCA_022014155.1. Lineage (GTDB taxonomy): Bacteria > Pseudomonadota > Gammaproteobacteria > Pseudomonadales > Oleiphilaceae > Marinobacter. Next base: position 37,763 of record JAKLLS010000006.1, read on the forward strand.
TCATCGCCGCAAGCAACACAATGACGGACCAATCGATGGCCTTATAGGCGTCCGGGGCTTTGAGCAACCCCGTCAGCACCATCGATAAGGCACAGCCCACCAGAGCCACCGGTGGTGCCAGCCAGCCAGCGACAATAGCGATGATGGCGGCAATAAACAGGCCGCTGGCCAACAGCGCATTGCGATCCCGCCCCAATCTGAGCCCACGCTCGGCCAGGGGCAGGCAACCCAGGCGCTGCAAGGTCCCGGTGAGGGAATCCTCATGCCCCTGTACCAACAGGATATCCCCGGCTTGAATATGCACATCCCCGAGCCGACGCTTCAACCGTTGCCCCTGACGCGCCAGCGCAACTATGTTCAGACCGTGATATTCCCTCAGATTCAGGCGGTTGGCTGTCTGACCTACCAGACTGGACTCAGGGGTGACCACGACCTCCATAAGCCGGACTTCGCCGGCAGACAGTTCCTTGCGGGCCCCGGCTGCGGATGCTTCTTCAGGGGATTCATCACTGTCGTCTTCACTGGCACTGGCGAGGGTAAGCCCCGTGTGATCGAGAAATTCCTGGAGGCTCTCCGTGTCAGCCTCGACCAACAGGACATCGCCCTCATTGAGCACCTTGTAAGTGGATGGCGCCAGCGACCGGCTATCTCCCCGGATCAGAGCGAGCACGACTACATCCTCTTCACTGTCAGCGTCGGTTAACAGGTTGTGGAGCGTACCCCCCGCGTAGGACGATGCCTCGGGTACCCGCAGTTCGGTGACATAATCACCAACACTGAACAGCTTGCCACCCTCATCACTGTCTTGCCGCTGCGGCGTCAGGCGCCAGCCTGCCAGGGTAATGAAGGCAATACCGGCAAGTGTGATTGCGGCGCCAACCGGGGCGAAGTCGAACAAACCAAAGGCGCCGGTCTCACGGTAACTGGCGATGATGATATTGGGCGGTGTCCCGATCAGCGTCATGGTGCCTCCCAGCAGGGAACCAAAGGCCAGAGGCATCAGCAACAGGGAGGGTGACCGACCCGCTTCCCGCGACATCCATACCGCCACCGGCATCAGCAGGGCGAGAGCACCGACGTTGTTGATAAAACCGGAACAGAGCGCAACCACCCCGGTCAGCATCAGTACCTGCAGGGTTGGACGATGACCTACCCGACCCAGCAAACGGGCAATGCTGTCAACCACACCCCCATTCACCAGACCCTGACTGATCACCAGGACCGCGGCCACCGTCACCACAGCCGGATGACCGAAACCGGCAAACAGTTCGCCGGAAGGGACCAGACCTGTTAACGCAATCGCTATCAGAGCCAGCATCGAGACGACGTCAAAGCGGAGCCTGTTCCAGATGAACAACCCCAAAGTAGCTGTCAGGATGCCAAAAACCATACCCTGTTCCGTAGTCACCCATTCCCCCTGTCGGCAAAATTTACAGGTTTTCGTCCCTCGGGCTTTCGCCCCGTTTCAACTCACTGAAAATACGCGGGCTCTATCATCTGGCACATTACATGAATGTCTTCACAGTAAGGCCCCTTTTACCCGTTCCCCAGCTGTAACCGGTCACAGGGCAGTGGCCGGGTCTGGCAGTCCCGGCAGCAGCTAACGCGTTACTGAAGGTTGTGGTGTCCATTTCCCAGAACGCCATTTCCAGGAGATCCGCCATGCAGGAAAAACGACCGCTTGTCTGGCTGTCAACCAGCAGCACCGACAAGCCATCCAATCCCGCGCTTGTATCACAGTGGAACATACATACTTTTGACCTGACCGAACCACCTCCCTTTGGCCTCGCCAGCACGGGGAAGACCCAGGTTGGCGTACTGGATCTGAGCGCTTATCCGGATCAGGGCACACCGTATCTGGACCAGTGGATCGAAGCTTTCCAAATCCCCTATTGGGTTGGCATATTGCCCTCAGCCCCCCATCAGAACACACCACCAGGAACCCTCATTTCCCGGCATTGCACTGATTATCATACCCTACCCCTGGATCCCGATCGCCTGAATACCGTCCTCGGGCACCTGTGGGGCATGGCCCAGCTACAACGTCAATCCGACGCCAAGCCCCAAGATAGTTATCAGGAAGCCGCACTGGAAGGCGCATCCCAGGCCATCCGCCAGGTCCGGGCCATGTTGCGGCGGTTTGCCAAGACCCAGGAGCCGGTGCTGATCTTCGGAGAAAACGGTACGGGTAAGGATACGGCTGCCCGTTTCATTCATGCCCACTCGGCCCGCAGTACGCAACCACTGGTCACCGTCAATTGCGCAGCGTTGCCGGTGTCCCTGACTCAAAGCGAACTGTTCGGGTACGAGAAAGGCGCCTTCACCCATGCACTTAACAGCCGCCGGGGTCGCCTGGAGTCAGCAGATGGGGGCACCCTGCTACTCTCGGGGATTGACGAACTGGTGCCCGAGCAGCAATCCGCCATTTTGCGCTTCCTGCAGGAAGGACAGATCGAGAGAATTGGGGGCAACCAGCCCAGGAAGGTGGACGTGAGGGTCATCGCCACCAGCGCGCGCCCCCTGAAGCAGCTGGTGGAAACGGAAGAATTCCGGAGCGACGTCTACTACCGATTGGGCAGTCTGGAAGTGAAACTACCTGCCTTGCGAGATAGGCCAGAGGACATTCCCATCGTTGCCAACAAAATCCTGGCGAATACTCATACAGCATTCGGAGTCCGCAAGCTCAGCAATAAAGCCATGCAGAGCCTCGCGCTGCACGACTGGCCTGGCAATCTTCGCGAACTGCAAAACCGGCTGCGCCAGGCGATGCTGCTCAGCGAGTCGGCCATGATTGAGCCGGCAGACCTGGGCTTGGCGGAGCTTGCCGTGTCGATTCCAGGACAATCCGGCCTCAGCCTTGAAGCCTTCCGTGCCAGGGCCGATAGACAGGCGCTGTCATGCAGCCTGGCTTTGTCACACCAGAACGTGTCTGCCGCCGCACGCATCCTGAATATTTCCAGGGTGTCTTTTTATCGTCTGATGGACAAGTACGGGCCCCACCACGCTCATTCCAGCAACGCGAGGTCAGTCAGGCATCACCAGTAAACGGATGTTCACCCGCCTATAACAACGACAAAACCCCGCACCAAGGCGGGGTTTTGGGGTTCAGCCAGGGGCTTTCACCCCCGACTGACAGACAACCTGACCGTTCGATTAACCGAACTGGTTCATGGTGTTGTCTTTACCACCAGCTTTCAGCGCCGCTTCACCAGCGAAGAATTCCTTGTGGTCGTCACCGATGTTAGAACCAGCCATGTCCTGGTGCTTAACGGTAGCGATACCCTGACGGATTTCCTTACGCTGTACGCCTGCAACGTAGGCCAGCATGCCTTCGTCGCCGAAGTAGCCCTTGGCCAGGTTGTCGGTAGACAGAGCCGCAGTGTGGTAAGTCGGCAGCGTGATCAGGTGGTGGAAGATACCTGCTTCGCGTGAACCGTCACGCTGGAAGTTACGGCACCACTCGTCAGCCAGCTGACCCAGCTCGGTGTTGTCGTACTCTTCGCTCATCAGCTTGGCGCGCTCGTAGGCAGACACGTCTTTGCCTTCTTCCTGCCATGCGTCGAATACCTGCTGACGGAAGTTCAGGGTCCAGTTGAAGGACGGGCTGTTGTTGTAAACCAGCTTGGCGTCGGGCACCACTTCCTTGATGCGGTTAACCATGGCAGCGATCTGGCCAACGTGGGGCTTCTCGGTTTCGATCCACAGCAGGTCAGCGCCGTTCTGCAGGCTGGTGATACAGTCCAGAACCACACGGTCTTCGCCAGTGCCCGGCTTGAACTGGAACAGGCCAGAAGCCAGACGCTTCGGACGAACCAGCTGACCGTTCTGCTTGATCACAACATCGCCGTTGTTGATGTCTTCAGCCTTCTCGATCACGTCGCCATCGATGAAGCTGTTGTACTGGTCACCCAGATCGCCCGGCTCGTTGGTCACGGCGATCTTCTGGGTCAGGCCTGCGCCCAGGGAGTCGGTACGGGCAACGATAACACCGTCATCAACACCCAGCTCCAGAAACGCCAGACGAACGGCGTTGATCTTGGACAGGAAGTCGGCGTGAGGAACAGTTACCTTGCCGTCCTGGTGACCACACTGCTTCTCGTCAGACACCTGGTTTTCGATCTGGATGCAGCAGGCACCGGCTTCGATCATCTGCTTGGCCAGCAGGTAGGTCGCTTCGGCGTTACCGAAACCAGCGTCGATGTCGGCAATGATCGGCACAACGTGAGTTTCGTGGTTGTCGATCTGCTTGATCAGCTCTTCAGCCTTGGCAGTGTCGCCAGCGTTCTCGGCTTCTTCCAGTGCGCGGAACAGGTGGTTCAGTTCCCAGGCATCGGCCTGACGCAGGAAGGTGTACAGCTCTTCGATCAGACCAGATACAGCGGTCTTCTCGTGCATGGACTGGTCAGGCAGCGGACCGAACTCGGAGCGCAGGGCAGCAACCATCCAGCCAGACAGGTACAGGTAACGACGCTTGGTGGTACCGAAGTGCTTCTTGATGGACAGCAGCTTCTGCTGACCGATGAAGCCGTGCCAGCAGCCCAGAGACTGGGTGTACTGGGAAGTGTCGTTGTCGTAGTTCGCCATGTCTTCGCGCATGATCTTGGCGGTGTACTTGGCGATATCCAGACCAGTCTTGAACTTGTTCTGAGCGCGCATGCGGGCTGCGTGCTTCGGATTGATGGCGTTCCAGGTCGGGTTTTGCTTCAGGATAGAAGCAATGGCGTCAACGTCTTTTGCGTATGGCATGATCTCAGTCCTGTCGTTTAGGGTTTGAGGTGCTCTTCATCAGAAGCAGAAAACTACTCCGGTGAGCCAGCAACCCGATCAAAAATTGTTCAGGTCGCTGACGATGGAAGCTACTTTAGTACCTTTGAATTTATAATTGAAATTTATATTATCTATTTTCGGCATTTTCCTGGTGAATGGTTGTGACAACCGGATTAAACACACCTATGCCCGATCCTGCCCCTTCGCCCATCCAACGTCAGGTAATTGCCATCACGACCAATTGGTCATCCGGCTGAAGGCCCAGAAAGCGTTTGCGCGGTGGATTTAATTCCAGGCGCCTGCCTTCCTCGTCCGTGCGGTGCCGAAACACCCCCAACGCCAACTCTCCTCGCTCAGCCAGGATTCTCTCCAGCAAATGGAAATCGACACTCGCGGGCAACGGGTAGTCCCGGGGATCCCGAAACTGGATTTCCGCTCCGCCCACGGTAAACAATTCGTCCAGCACCACCCGCAACTCCCGCCGCAAAGCCACCTGCGCCAGGACATGGCTGAGAATCATCGGGCTGATCATCATTTCGCTCTGGTGACCACTCAACAGATGGCGATTGTCCGGGTCACTCAGCTCCATGATCAGCTGGGGTCTGCGGTTAGCCCCGGCGAGGATATCTTCCAGTTGCAGGTAGCCCACCATGGCCCGGGCATCGGCCTCCTCACCCGACGCCAAACGGTCGCTGCTCAGCAGGATAACGGTGTCGTAATCGATGGGGCGGACCTTGCGCAATTCATCTTCAACCATATAATCCGCCTCAATATGCCGACAAGAGACTTTGCGGTGATCCTGTATGTACCTGGCTATATCCCGCTCCCTTTCTGTCGCCGACACCACAGAGACAATATCCACAGTGAACGGCTGCCCCACATAACTGGCAAACTCGGCAATCAGGCTGGGCACACGGCGATTCCATCCCAACACGAGGATTGTCCGCGGGCGGTCAGTGGTCTTGCGGAGATACCGGCCTGGCTCTCCCCGAGCGATGGCTGGCAAGGGCGCGAGCTTGGAGTTGGCTTCGGTTTCCGAATAGTCACGAGCCAGCATGATGACCCGGTCCGCCATCTCAATCGGAGTATCCGAAGGCGCAATCAGGCGCACATCCCAGCGATTCCCTTTCGGCTTCAGTATCCCCAGGATAATGGCCAGAGGGCGTTGAATCGCAAGTTCCCCCAGAGTCATGCCCGCAACGGATTCACCGCCCCGCACATAGATTTCATTGCCTTCACCGGCGGTCAGGAGCTCATTGTAGATTCCGGATAACCCCGGGTGCAGGATATTCTGTACCATTAACCGACTGATGGTGGCATCGCCGCCCACCACCTCCACTTCTCCGGGGTAGGCCCGTTCTATCACCGGATGCTTGCGGATATCCTGTATTTCCGCCACCACGTATGGGAGCGGCGCATTCAGATGCCTGGCCTGGGCCGCAATAGACAGCATAGCCTTGACTGTTTCTATATCCGATGTCACCAGGGTTCCCGCTTCATGGGCGATGCTTGGAACGATCACCGCCGCCGCATCCAGACAGGCCACTCGCTGCAGCGCATCCGGCTGGATTGCCAGACCGGAGCGGAGAATAACCTGGCGAGCCTTGCGGCCAATACCCGGTTCACTGCGCAGCTCGTGGACCTGCACTGCAGAGGCATTCTGAGACAACACCACCAGATTCAACCGCTGGGTATCATGCTTCTCGAGGAACCGGCGCATGCGACCACTGGATCCCAGCAGTTCCGACAGCAGCGGCAAGGTCTGACTGGACCAGCCCAGGACCACGATGTGGTTCTTCAGGGTGACGGGCGTCAGTCCGCGCTCCAGGTCAGCCATCTTGGCGATTAACCAGCGGGTGAGGATTGCCACTAGCGTACCCATGAAAACCACGTAGCCGCTAATAGTCAGTAGTGTGGACACGAACCGCTGCCAGGTGCCGACATCGTCCCCAAGATACCCCGGGTCGGTCAGACGCAGGAACGCCCACCAGATAGCCGAACCGGTATCATCAAAGGCGCCGTCCTGGGGCACAACCAGCAAACCACCAATCAAGGAGATCAGGCCAATGAACACACCAACCACCAGCAGCTGAAATCCCGCACCCTTTACCAACTGACGTTCTACAATAAATTTAATTCGATCAATAATGCGGAATGGCAGCATGTGGCTTCCTTTTGCCCCTCGATGCAAAACACCCGTAGCATAGCGCAATAACGCTGAAGAAGGTCCCGAAGAGCATGAAGCGGCCCCTGATCCCCACCGGCATCGTACTTGGCATCACCCTGACACTCTCGGGCGTCCTGGCTCCCAACGCTTTCTCCAGCAATGCTCACCTTCCCCAACCCTGGCGACAGGATGCAGTGGTTCAGGGCCGGGATGAGGCCTACAACACCGAACGCTTCCTCCATGAACTGACGTTTGATCACCTGCAGGCAATCCCCGCCGCCACGGATAATGGCATCAGAGGAACCGGGGGCAGTGTCAGTAGCCGGCGCCTGTATCTGGACTTCCGTTTCCGCAACGACTTCGGGTTTGACCAGGATCGGCAAGGGTTCCTGCTCGATATCCAGCGCAGTGAGGACCTGGACGGCGCCTATCAACGCCAACTGGTGGGTTTTCGCCATAACCTGACGGACCGCACGGAGCTGTGGATTCAGGGGGACGTGTTCTCCGATAAATCAGAGTCTGACGTCTATTTCAGTGCCCGCCGATACCTGAACGGAAACAGCTGGATCCATGGCAGCTGGATCCTGCCCGACACCTATTTTAATGACAAAACCGATAGCGGCGACGAGTTCATTCGCAAGCCCCAGAGTTTTTTCGCGCAATGGCATCAGGCAAACGAAGCGACGACCCCGACCCTCGGCACTACAGCCTCCCTCACCGTGTCACCAACGTCCGAGTTCCTGAGCCGAACCGAAAACCTGCAGGTGGAAAACGAATCTTTCAAGGCGGCGCTGACCCATCGCTTCCGCCAGGATAACTGGCACTGGCATATGGAAATCAGCGGCGAGCGAACCCGTCGGGATTACTGGCTGCTCGGGGCAAATGACCCAATTCCGTCCGACTTCTCCCGCGACCAAATCAAACTGGATTCCCGCGTGACCGACACTGGACGGCGCTACCATCCCTACCTCGGACTGTCATACCTTGACCTGGATGAGAAGGGGTTCTTCGGCAGATCGCTGGACGATACCGGATCTGTCCGGCGCCGGGAACCCACCGTATATGGAGGGTTATCCCTTCCCCTATCGCTCCGGACCACATTATCGCCCGGGCTCTACTTGAGCGTTCCCGACATACGCCAAACCTTTACCGAGAACCGCGACCGCCGCCATCACGGTTTTACCGGCAAGCTCACGTTACCGTTCGAAACCATCATTTCAGAACGGGATCGTGCCGTACTGACCCTGAATCCAACATTTTTCCTACATAAGTTCGGGTTCGGCGGAGGTAACCTGCAACTGCACTGGCCAATGTAAGAGTGCCCGGGAAAGCACTACTGGCTGGGCCGGGTTCTGACCTCCGTCAGAGCGGCGTCCAGGGAAGAGTAGAAGCTGCTGACACCCTCAACTGGCCCCACACCTGCACGCGCCAGGGTCTTCAACGGCTGGAACTGAAGGTCGGCGATGACAATTCGGGTGCCTTCCGCCCGGCAGATCTCAACCAGCTTGTTCAAAGCCGACAACCCGCCAGCGTCCAGAACCGTTACACCATCCATGTAGAGAATGAAGCCCCGGGCGTTACGGGACAGGCCGGCTAATTCGCCAAAGATACGATCAGCCGCCGCAAAGAACAGCGGACCATTGATCTTGAACACCTGCCAGCCCTCAGGAAGCCCGGCGCTCACGATGCGCTGGTTTCCGGTGATATCCGTGACCCTGGTCATCTGGGCCATTTCCCGCATGAACAGGACAGCCGCCAGCAGGATACCGGTGGTAATGGCGATCACCATATCCAGTGCAACCGTCAGGGAAAAACAGGTTAGGAAGACCAGAACATCGCTCCTCGGAGCGGTTTTAAGCAGGTGAACCGATTTCGGTGCTTCACTCATGTTCCAAGCCACCATGATCAACAACGAGGCCATGGCCGCCATCGGCAGATACGCCAACAACGGGGACAGATAGACCAACGCCAGCAACACTACCGCAGCATGAATCATCGCGGCCACCGGAGACTCCGCTCCGGCCTTGTAGTTGGCCGCAGAACGGGCGATGGCCGCCGTTGCCGTAATCCCCCCAAAGAACGGGGTGACAATGTTGCCGATGCCCTGGCCGAGCAATTCGCTGTTGGCACTATGGCGTTTCCCGGTCATGCCATCTAGGACCACCGCGCATAACAGGGACTCAATGGCACCGAGCATGGCGATAGCAAACGCCGCCGGCAGCAGCTCCTGCACCATGGACCAACTGATACCCAGCGGCTTGCCATCAGCATCCGGACGCTGCCAGGGCCAGGCAAACTCTGGCAGGAAGGGAGGGATTCCGGATCCGGCTGAACCGTCGGGCATCAGATAGCTGAACCGGGAACCGATCGTTTCAATGTCGGCACCGTTGGCATTCAGGAATAACGCCAGCAGACTGCCAAGCAGAACAGCAGGGAGATGTGGCGGGATGGGCGTTCTCAGGCGGGGCCACAGCAGCATGATAGCCAGTGTCATGGCGGCTACCAACGTACTCATGACATCCGCGTCTGGCAGCGCCTGAGCCAGCGCAGCGATTTTGTCCCAGTAATGTTCGGGCATGGTTTCAATACTCAGCCCGAAAAAGTCCTTTACCTGCAGGGTTGCGATGACCACGGCAATACCGCCGGTAAATCCCAGCGTGACGGATTCCGGAATATACTCAATGAACCGCCCCAGACGCATAAACGCCATGATTACCAGCAGGACACCGGACATCAGCGTCGCCAACAACAGGCCACCCAGGCCGTGGGATTGCGCAATGGGATAAAGGATGACAACGAACGCGGCGGTCGGGCCGGAGATGCTGAACCGGCTGCCGCCCAACAGGGCGATCAGGAAACCAGCGATGAATGCGGTATAGAGCCCATATTGGGGCGGCACACCGCTGGCGATGGCCAGAGCCATGGCCAGCGGGATCGCAATAATCCCCACCGTCAATCCAGCCATCACATCCCTGGACAGGCGCCGGCCCGTGTATGGCTCATCGAGACAGGCCTCCCGGAAGCCGTGGGCCAGTCGCAGGGAAAACAGATGGGCGCGGTGTGGCATAAACCTTCTCAACTATTGAAACAGCTTTGCCTGCATTATATTCTCATCAAAGCATCATTCAATGTTAACCTTATTAACATGTGATGCACGCAATACCAGTCAACAACTGCAAGAGCATGATGAACAACCATGGAAAACCGCACAGCCCGCCTGACCCTGCTGATAGATCCCCAAAAGAAAGCCGCCTTTGAAGCCCTGTGCAAAGAAGAGGATGTCACACCATCACAAAAGGTCCGGCAGTTCATTCGCGAATACGTGGAAGCAAGGCTTGGTGAAAACTGGCGAGAAAACCCACCAAAAAGCTGACAACCGAATGTGTTTCGTGGTCGTATAGAGAATCATGAATGCCTTGCCCCTTACCGTGCTGCTGCTTACATACCTGCTCCTTGCGGGCTGCACGTCCCTGCCCAACCATCGGACGCAGGTACTGCCGCCGCAAACCCAATACGACGCCATCATCACGAATGGCAGAGGGTCGGTACTCTCTATTAACCAACTGGCCAGCCAGCTGCGGTCCGCCGACGTGATCGTCATCGGCGAATACCATGGCCACCACGGCGCTCACCTGCTGCAATCGTTGCTCCAGTCCGCGCTATACCAGCAGCACCCACAACAGGTGTTGACCATGGAACAATTCACCCTGGAGGACCAGCACGAACTGGATCTCTATCTGGCCGGAAAAACCGGCGAGTCCGAATTCATTGCCGATGCCGATGCCTGGCCCAACTACAAGGCCTCCTATCGCCCCCTGATGGAGTTCTCCAGGGCCAGGAAAATTCCGGTCATTGCCGCCAACGCCCCCGCTGATACCGTTCGTTGTATCGGACGCAACGGTGAGGGCTATCTGAATTCCCTGGAAATGGCTGAACGCAACCAGTTACCAGAGTCACCATTTGTGGACACCCCGGCTTACCGGGAGAAATTCTTTGACACATTGGGAACAGGCCACAGCTCCGACACCGATGCCCGCCTGGAAAACAGCTACAAGGCCCAGCTCTTGCGGGATAACACCATGGCAGACCAGGTTATCAAGGCGATACGTGACTACCCCGGCCACCAGGCAATTCACCTGACGGGCACATTCCACGCTGAAAATCACCTGGGGATGGTGGCCGTGCTTGAGAAGAAACGCCCCGATTTGTCCGTGGCCGTCATCAGTCCGGCGTTCTGGCAGCCCGGGGATGACTTCCTGGGCCTGATTGAAACCCATCAGCAGAAAGGGGATTTCCTGTACTTCCTGCAACCCCTGCCGCAGGAATACACAGACAACGAACGCCATCGGAATGCCATTATGGAGCAGTTCCGCCACGCCGCCGATATCTCCTGTGACTGACCCAGTTCAGGCCAGCTTTTTCTTACCGGCCAGGATCACGATGGCAATACCGCCCAGAATGGCCGCCCCGGCCACCACCAGCCGCAGGGTCAGGGGCTCGCTCAACAGCAGGACGCCGCCCAAAGCGGCAATCACCGGCACACTGAGCTGAACAGTGGCGGCCGATGTTGCCCGCAACAGGGGCAGCGCCCTGTACCAGATGGCATAGCCCATACCGGACGTAATAGCTCCGGAAGCTACCGCGTAAAGGAATCCGGCGGCATCCATTTCCAGGCGGGAGAGCATGACCATGCTCAGGACCAATGCCAATGGCACCGAACGAATAAAATTGCCGGTTGTAACAGCAGTCGGTTCACCTGCCCCTTTCGCGCGAAGGGAATAGATCCCCCAGGAGACACCCGCGAGGATCATCAACACCGCACTGCCAACAGGCGGCGCGGACAGCCCCGGAAGCAGCAAGCCAATCAGCCCTGTAAACGCCACGACGAAACCCGCCCATTGCACCCCATTGGGGCGATTACCGTGCCAGATACCAATGCCGATCATGGTGGCCTGCACCGCACCGAACAGCAGCAGGGCCCCCATGGCTGCCGACACCCCACCATAGGCAAAGGAAAAAGTGGCCGCGTAGGCAAACAGCGCCACTGCGGATCCCCAGGAACCGTATCTGAGGGGATGCCGATTACCACGAATTGCCAGCAGCAGCCAGAGCATCAGGGCTCCGGACACCAGACGCACCGACGTAAAACTCGCGGCATCGATGTTGGTGTCCCGCAACGCTGCACGACACAGCAGCGAGTTTCCTGCAAAGGCGATCATCGCAAGCGCCGTTAATAAAAACACGCGAAGCTGGATCACAAACACACCCCCAGGATTATATGTCGTTATGACAGGAGTGTACGCGCGCGAAGCGATCCAGCGAACGGTCCAATAGTCGTGTCTGGATCTGAACTTACGTACGATCCAGAATCGCCTGACACACCTGCAGGTCATCGTCACTGAACAGGACAAATCGCACTTTGCGCACACGGCGACACTCAGGGGCTGTGTCCCGAAGCGTGCTCACGGCTATGACAAGCGCGTCCTCAAGCGGATAACCGAACGCCCCCGCTGAGATAGCGGGAAATGCCACGGATTCGAGCCCGGCCTGGTCCGCCAATTTCAGTGCATTACGGTAGCAATCCGCCAACAACCGGTCTGACGGCTCGTCTACGCCGAAAACCGGCCCCAGACAATGAATAATATGGGCGTTCGGCAGGTTATGGGCAGTAGTGATCACTGCCTCACCGGGTTTTATCGGCGCCTTGGATCGACACTCCTCCGCCAGCCCCGGCCCGGCCGCGGCGTGGATGGCACCGGCAACGCCACCGCCCGGCATAAGCCGGGCATTAGCGGCGTTAACCACTGCATCCATGTCAGATTGATCGGCAATATTGCCTTGAATACATTCGATGGTGAGTTCCGTCATCGCTGCTCTCCTTTCCTGCCATGCTGGAAATACTCCGGGGATTACTGGGTCTGCACCATTTCGTCCGATACCTGATATTCTCCCGATAACCAACGGACAATTTCCTCGGCACCCGCGTGGGTGTATGCCCGGTATTTCTCAAGCAAGGCCTGTTTTCTCTCATCGCTGATCCGGTGGAGACCAGCATCCTGCAGGACCAGCAGGTCCGCCATCACCTTGTCAGCGAGATCAATACCCAGGACTTCCCGCGCGGCATGATGAAAAGCCTGCCCGTACTGGTAATCCGGTCCCTGCCGGTAGCTTTCCGCCAGGGTAATGGCGGGAATAGCAGTCAGCGTCGGCTGCAATGCCGGGTTGATGGCATGCCCCGCCAGATAGGCGGCATTGGCCGCGGGTCGGCCGGTAAAGCCCCTGAGATGCAGATGCCGGGACATACGGTCACCGTCATTGACCGGGTAGTTGTCCCACAACAAGGGCTTACGACCGAGGGCCTTGCCGACCCGCTTGAGGTGCCCCGTCGATACCTCCCGTGAGCAGACCTCTTCCCCGGTCCAGAACACCCGGATAGCGGGATCCAGCCTCTCGCCCAGAATACTCAGATAATCACTGGGACGCTCCCCGAACACACGATCCAGCACCGGGTCATCGGAATAGTAGCTCGGGCAGATCGTCAATTGCTCCGCATGTGTCCGGTCGCGTATCCAGTGCACAATGTCCACCTGCCGGGAAGCCAGGTCCGGGGTGTCACTGCGCATGTCATCAAACAGGACCGCCAGCTCCTGGACACCGATTTCATCCAGGAACGCCAGCTTCGTTGTCAGTGCCTGCCGCGCGGCGTCGTTGAAGTCGTTAAACACTTCAAAAGGGCTCAAACCGACACCGAAGCGCACCCCATGCCGGCGACAGAAATGGGCAAAATCCGCCAATCCGACTGCCGCGTCGTGTGGATGAGGCTCATCCCAGCGCCGGCGCAGGAAGACGTCGGCCTTGGGCGCATAAAGGTAGAACCGATAACCATGAGGCTCCAGCGCCATTACCAGCTCTTTCCGCTCTTCCCAGCTCCACAGGGGGCCGTAAAAGCCTTCGATGATGCCAAGTTCAGTGCTCATGGTTCCCTCCCGATACAAGCAGGTTAATACATCTTAAGCCAGCGGCAAGACAACGGTATATCTGACTAGTACTGCTATGCCCCAAAGCAGGCTACTATAGCCTGAACCTCCACGGAATCGTGACTATGGCGGAATCCTCACAGCGGCTGCCAGCTCTTGATGCGCTCCGGGGCATCGCTGCCCTCGGCGTGGTGCTGTTTCATTATCTGCCTTATTACGATCAATTGTACGGCCATACGTTCACTCCTCCTGAAATACTGGACTTTGGCCGCTATGGCGTGCACCTGTTCTTTATTCTGAGCGGCTTCGTGATCTTCATGACCCTGGAACGGACCCGGACTGCAGGCTGGTTCGGGCTGGCCCGTGCCTTTCGATTGATGCCCGCGCTGTGGGCCGGTATCGCCATAACCTTCCTGATGGTCCATGCACTGGGGCCGGAGGATCGTGCCGTCAGCTTCGGCAGCGCCTTGCTGAACGTCACCTTGCTGCATGAATACCTGGAATTCCCTCACGTAGACGGCGCCTACTGGAGCCTGGTGATTGAAGCCACGTTCTATTGTTGGATAACCCTGTTGTTCTATGGCCTGAAGGAGTGGAGCCGTATTCGCATCGCCCTGTGGATCTGGGTGGCGCTCAGCTACGCCGGCGTCATCTGGTGGAAAGCCATTCCCGATGCCCTGGACTTCCTGGTCAAGGATCTTCTGTTTGTAAAGTACGCACCGCTGTTTGTCAGTGGCATGCTGATTTACCGCTGGCACCAGCACGGTCGGCCCATAGCCCTCGACGGACTACTGCTTGCGCTCGCCATCGGCCATGCGCTGGTGGCGTATAAAGCGCCGTTCAATGTCTTCGTGCTGGGTTGTTACGGGGTGTTCGTGCTGGCGGTGGCAGGTTATCTCAATCTACTGGCTAACCGCGCCATGCTTTGGCTCGGCAGCCTGTCCTATGCCCTCTACCTGGTTCACCAGAACATCGGCTACGGCGTGATCGCCTGGAGTTATGGCGCCGGTGTTCCCGGCTGGATCGGTGTCTGCCTAGCCCTCTCGCTGGCGCTGGCGATTGCCTCCGCCATCCACTACACCATCGAGAAGCCAGCACTGGGGTGGTTCCGGAAAATCCGGAACAAACCCGCGAAACACCTCGAAATCCCCCTACGACCTATGTCTTAGAGAACCGGTATTTTCTTTCCGTTTCCCCACATTTACTGCTACTTTGGACTAGGATAAAGGGTTGTTAATCCCAAACGGATAACGCTCCCGACACACCCACAAAGACAATAATCACATCAGAGGATAGAAGAGCAATGAAGATCCGTTCTGTTCTTTCCGCAACTGTGCTGGCAGTCGCAACTACCCTTGCCTCCGCACAGGCGCTTGCCCAGGAAACCTTCACGCTGAAGATGGCCGAAACGTGGGGCCCCAACTTTCCGATCTTTGGTGAAGCGACCAAGAGCATGGCCGAAATGGCCGAGAAGATGTCCAATGGCCGACTGAAGATTCGCATCGATTCCGCCAACAAGCACAAGGCGCCCTTCGGTGTCTTCGATATGGTCAAGGCCGGCCAGTATGACATGGGTCACTCCGCCTCCTACTACTGGAAAGGCAAAGTGCCCAATACCCTGTTCTTTACCAGTATGCCCTTTGGCATGACGGCACTGGAGCAGTACGCCTGGTTCTACTACGGCGACGGTATGGACCTCATGCAGGAAGTGTATGAACCGCACAACATGCTGTCTTTCCCGGGCGGTAACACCGGCGTACAGATGGGCGGCTGGTTCCGTAAGGAAATCAAATCGCTGGAGGATCTGGAAGGCCTGAAAATGCGCATTCCCGGCTTCGCTGGCGAGGTCTTTGCCGAAGTGGGCGTCAACCCGACCAACATTGCACCGGGCGAGCTGTATACGGCGCTTGAGCGCAACACTATTGACGCGACTGAGTGGGTAGGCCCTGCATTGGATCTCCGCCTTGGTTTCCAGCAGATCGCCGACTACTACTATACCGGCTGGCATGAGCCCGCGACCGAACTGCAGTTCCTGGTCAACAAGCGGGTCTGGGAAAAGCTGCCTGCGGATCTACAGGAGATTCTGCGGGTTTCCATGCGCACCGCCGCGTACGACATGCTGATCCAATCCCAGCATGAAAACGCCAAGGCCTGGGCCAATATCAAGAAAGAGCATCCGAACGTCCAGATCAAGACCTTCCCGGACGACGTGTTCCAGGCTATGTACGAGGCCAACAAGAAGCTTCTGAAGGAAGCCGCTGGCAACGATGAGCAGGCCAGTCGCATTGTGGACTCTCTGGAAAGCTACCAGGAAGATTCGCGGGCCTACACCAACATTGCGGATCGCGCCTACCTGAATACAATGGCTGAAGTCGAAGGCGACGAATAAACCGTCGTGATCTAACGGAGCCGGGATCGCTCATACAAGTGATCCCGGTTTTGTTGTTTGTAGCAAACGAAAAATGCCGCTCACAAGGCCGGCAGAGGAAAAGCAATGCGCTGGATAATCAAACTGGATGACGGCTTGGCGAAGCTGTCTACCCTGTGCGGATGGATTGCCTGTATCGCACTCATTCTGATGACGCTGAACGTGTTCTACGACGTCATTGCACGCTACGTATTCCGGGATGTTTCCATTGGCATGCAGGAGATGGAGTGGCACCTCTACTCCGTGGTGTTTCTGCTGGGCATCCCCTATGCACTGAGAACCGATGGTCACGTTCGCGTGGACGTCCTCTATACCCACTGGAGCGACCGTACCAAAGCCTGGGTCAACCTTGTGGGCGCACTGATATTCGTAATGCCTTTCGCCTACCTGATTGGCACATACGGCTACAGCTTCGCGGTTGATTCATTCCAGATGGGAGAAGGTAGTGGCGATCCCGGCGGATTGCCACACCGATGGATCATCAAATCCCTCATTCCCTTCAGTGCCTTTTTCATAGCCACCTCCGGCCTCGGCATGGCTACCCATGCCCTCCGTGTCATGTCCGGTGAGAAAACCTACGAAGAAAAGCACAGCGCGGAGGGTCTGGCATGATCGGTATGATTATGTTCGGCGTCGCCTTGCTGATGCTGATGCTGGGCTTCCCGGTGGCCTTTACCTTTGGCGGGGTTGCTCTGTTCTTCGGTATCTTTGCTGAAGGCATGGACCTGTTTGCGTTCATGCCTTATCGCATAATGAGCGTGATGCAAAACACCACCCTGATGGCGGTTCCCCTGTTTATCTTTATGGGTGTAGTCTTGCAGCGTACCCGGCTGGCCGAACAACTGCTGACCTCCATGGGACGCCTGTTCGGCGGCCTGCCCGGAGGCCTGGCCATTTCCACCATATTGGTGGGTGCACTGCTGGCGGCCTCAACAGGCGTTGTCGGCGCCAGCGTGGTAGCCATGGGCCTGATTTCCCTTCCGGTCATGCTGGCCCACAAGTACGACAAACGCCTCGCCACTGGCACTATCTGCGCCGCCGGTACCCTCGGGCAAATCGTGCCCCCCTCGATCATCCTGATCATTCTGGGTGATGTACTTGGTCTACCGGTGGGCGACCTGTTCAAGGCCGCAGTGATTCCGGGCGTGGTGCTTATTGGCCTGTACATTGTGTACATCCTGATCATGACCCGACTCAAACCCGAAACTGCCCCGGCCATGCCGGACGATAGTGGCCTTTCACGGAAACAGGAAATAGTGACGGCCTTGCTGGCGATCATCCCGCCACTGGCCCTGATCGTGGTTGTATTGGGCTCCATTTTCAGCGGCATCGCCACACCGACCGAGTCGTCGGCACTGGGTGGCGTCGGCGCCGTTATCCTGGCACTGATCTACCGACAGTTCTCGTTCCAGATGGTCTGGGATGCCGCCCGGGATACCGTCAAGGTAACCGCCATGGTGTTCGCCATCCTGATCGGTGCGACGGCCTTCTCCATGGTGTTCAGCTACACCGGTGGCGATTACCTGCTGGAAGAGTGGATGTTGCAGCTGCCCGGTGAGAAATGGGGCTTTATCATCCTCGCCATGTTGGTGATCCTGGTACTGGGCTTCTTCATCGACTTCGTGGAGATTTCCTTCATTATTGTGCCGATCCTGGCGCCGGTGGCGGAGGCCATGGGCATCAACATGCTGTGGTTTGCCATCCTGATCGCCATGAACCTGCAAACCAGTTTCCTGACGCCCCCGTTCGGGTTTTCATTGTTCTACCTCAAGGGGGTCGCCCCACCCAACGTGCAGACAACAGATATATACAAAGGGGTTCTTCCGTTTATTCTTCTGCAGATGCTGGTGCTTGCCCTCATTGTGATTTTCCCGGAATGGTTCGGGATGAGCTCTTCCTACTGACCCCAACCAGGGCCGGAGTCACTCTCCGGCCCTGGTTGCCCCCCCTCTACTCAAGCATCGAATCCCCCGCCTCTATTCATTTGATAAAGATCTTTAATACCGTCTCCACATGACAAAACCTGATCGTTTTCTATACTGAATTAAACAGTAGCCCAAGGGAGACGAGAGTTCATGAATCAGAGCACTGCTCGGAAAACGGACGATTCCAGACACCAGAACGACCAGAAAGCACACGTTCTGAAGCTCCCCCTGGAGAACCTCCAGGTTGACCGTGAACCTCATTCCTACGAAATCTGGCTGGTTTCCAAACTGATGCGGATGGCTGGCTCGCCCCCGGTGCGGTTCCGGTTGTGGAATGACGAGGTCATTGAGCCTGACAGCAACGAGGTCCGCTTTACGATTCACCTGACCGACCCCAAGGCCCTGGTTTCACTGGTGACCAATCCCAACCTGGCATTTGGCGACCTATACAGCTCCGGCCGCCTTGTCGTCGAGGGCGACCTCCCAGATCTTATGGAGGCACTCTATCGCTCGGTACACCAGGCCCGTCAGCGTTGGCCCAAGTGGTTGGACGCCCTGTGGCGCAACCATAACCCCCGTCCAACCGGCATTTCCGAGGCCAAGGAAAATATCCACCATCATTATGACCTTGGCAATGAATTCTACCGGCTGTGGCTGGACGAAGCCGAGATGCAGTACACCTGTGCCTATTATGAACGTCCGGACCTTACCCTGGAGCAGGCACAACTGGCCAAGTTAGAGCACGTCTGCCGCAAGCTCCGCCTCAAGCCCGGCATGACCGTAGTGGAAGCTGGTTGTGGCTGGGGCGGTCTCGCCCGCTATATGGCCAGGCACTATGGCGTCAAGGTACACGCCTACAACATCTCAAAGGAACAGCTCGCCTACGCCCGCGCCGAGGCCGAACGTCAGCAATTGAATCACCTGATTGAGTATGTGGAAGACGATTACCGCAACATTCAGGGTCAATACGACGCCTTCGTTTCCATTGGCATGCTGGAACACGTCGGCAAGGACAACTACCCGCCACTGTCGGAGCTGATCAAGCGCTCCCTGAAACCGGACGGCATTGCCCTGCTCCACAGCATTGGCCGCAACCGTCCGATGCTGATGAACGCCTGGATCGAAAAAAGAATCTTCCCCGGCGCCTACCCCCCCAGCATCGGCGAATTCATGACCATCTGCGAGCACGGCGATTTCTCTGTGCTGGATGTGGAAAACCTGCGTCTGCACTACGCCCAGACCCTCAGCCACTGGATGGAACGCTTTACAGCCAGCGAAGATCAGGTGTGCGAGATGTACGACGAGCACTTCGCCCGCGCCTGGCGCATGTACCTTGCCGGCTCCATCGCCGCCTTCCGTGCCGGCTCGCTACAGCTCTTTCAGGTCGTCTTCACCCACGGCGACAATAACCGGTTACCACAAAGCCGCCAGGATCTTTATACATCGCCTGCAGCACCGGAGGCCCGTTAATGGACTATTACGACTTGATTATCGTTGGCGCTGGTCCGGCTGGCGCCACCCTCGCTCATTCACTTCGTGACAGCGGCAAGCGCATTCTTGTGATCGACAAAAAAACCTTCCCACGCGACAAGACTTGCGCGGGTTGGGTGACCCCGGCGGTGATGGCGAGTCTCGACATTGACATATCAGACTACGCCAGGGAACACACCCTGCAACCCATTCGCCGCTTTCGTATCGGCATGATGGGACAGCCCGCAGTAGAGAACAATCATGATGACGTTGTCAGCTATGGCATTCGCCGCTGCGAATTCGACCATTACCTGCTCAGCCGGGTCAGCGCCCGGCAGGAGCTGGGCACTCCGGTCAAGTCCATTACCAGAAATAACGGCAACTGGGTGGTCAATGAGACTTGGGAGGCACCGCTCATTGTTGGCGCTGGTGGCCACTTCTGCCCGGTGGCGAAACTCCTGGGTGATGGCCCCGGCAGTCATGAAACCGTGGTTGCCGCCAAGGAAGTCGAGTTTGAAATGACCCCGGAACAGTCCGAAGTTTGCGAAGCCCGGGGAGACACCCCGGAGCTCTGGTTCTGCCGGGACCTGAAAGGTTATGCCTGGGTCTTCCGTAAGGGCAATTTCCTGAATATTGGACTGGGCCGGGAGGACAACCACAAACTCACCGAGCACCTGGAACGATTTGTTGAAGAAATGAAATCCAGCGGACGTATCCCGGCTGATCTGCCAGGGCGCTTCAAGGGCCATGCCTATCTGTTGTACGACCATGCCGAACGCCCTCTGGTGGATGACGGGGTTATGCTGATCGGGGACTCCGCCGGACTGGCTTATACCCAGAGTGGAGAAGGTATTCGCCCAGCCATCGAATCCGCACTGATGGCAGCCCGGGTGATCCGGGAGGCGGAGGATTATTCAGCGCAAACGTTGCAGGCCTACGGTGAAACCATAGCCCAACGGTTTGGCAACCGCGCGGCAGAAACGGAACAGGGCTGGCAGATACCGGAATGGGTCAAAGTACCACTAGCCAGCACCCTGATGCGTTCACACTGGTTTACCCGCAAGGTGGTGACCGAGAAGTGGTTCCTGCATCAGGAGGTACCGCCACTGGATGTTGCGGTCTAGAGCCGGCTGGCCTAACAAACGGCACACACGTCCAGTGTTTTCAATCTAATCCCGCGACGGATATCAACGGGGCGCGCCTGTTCACTTTTGAGGCAGGCAACCTACTGTTTTGCAACAAAAATGCTCACACCATTTTGCCCCCATCCGGATCCTCCCATATAATTATCGTTTCCGAACAATTAGTTATCGCAATTATTGAGATCTGGCACGTTCCATGCGTTAGTCATCACGCCAGTCGGACACTATTCACTGCATAGCCCTCCCACTGGCCAGCCGTTCCAAAAGAGCAAAGACGCTTATCACACCGGACAACTCTCTCCGGCGCGATAGGCGTTTTTTTTTGCCCGAAATAACAATAACAGCCGGCGAGAAGAGACCTCTTCACTCGACTCTTGGACCGCGTGAACGATGTGCGATGGCAATTCCATATTGACTCAGGAGTAACACGAAATGACACGTAAGATAATACGACAAACCAGCCTGTTATTAGGTACCGCCCTGCTATGCGGCAACGCCCTGGCGGAAAATACCAGTTTCACCAGCGCCTTGAGCGACGGAACCGTCTACGGTGATTTCCGACTACGGTACGAAAACGTGGATCAGGATAACGCCCTGCAGGATGCGAACGCCCTTACCCTACGTTCACGCCTCGGCTATATAACCGGCAATTACCATGGACTGTCCGGTGTTCTGGAATTTGAAGATTCACGCGCAATCGCTGGGGTCGACGACTACAACGACACCCAGGGTCAGACACCTGATCATTCCGTGGTCGCCGACCCGGAAACCACAGAAGTCGACCAAGCCTTCGTGAAGTACACCAATGCCGGATTCAATGGCAAGATCGGTCGCCAGGTCATTGCCCTGGATAATCAGCGTTTCGTTGGTGCGGTGGGTTGGCGGCAGGACCGGCAGACCTTTGATGCCACTCGCCTCACCTATGTGCTCTCAGACCTGACCCTGGACTACGCCTACGTCACCAAGCGAAACCGGATATTTGCACAAGGCGGCGACCAGGACGCCAAGGACCACCTGGTGAACGCCAGCTATCAGTCGTCCTTAGGTGTGCTGACGGGTTACGCCTACCTGCTGGAACTGGACAACGTTCCCGACAATAGCCTCGACACCTACGGTTTGCGCTACACCGGCAAGACCGACCTTGATGGGATCGGCGTGCTGTATGAACTGGAGTATGCGACCCAGGAAACGGACAGTGCCGACACCGATGCGGACGCTGACTACTATAAAGCGCTCGCCGGGGTACAGACCGCAGGTGTAACGGTGTCACTGGCTTATGAAGTACTGGGCTCTGACGACGGTAACTACGGTTTCTCCACACCGCTGGCGACACTCCACGCCTTTAATGGCTGGGCCGATCAGTTCCTGGCCACCCCCAACAGTGGCCTCAAAGATCTGATGGTGACCGTTACAGGTTCCCTGTCAGGCGGTAAGTGGGTACTTGCCTACCATGACTTCAGCGCCGATGAGGATGCCGCCGGAGCCGATGATTTCGGCAGTGAAATCGACGTGGCCTACCATCGCGGTTTTGGCCAGCACTACAGCGCTGGCATCAAGTATGCCGCTTACATGGCAGGCGATGATGCGGCCGGTAAGGTTGACACCAACAAGCTCTGGTTGACCCTGGGCGCCAAGTTCTAAACCCTCCGCAATGGGTTTGCGAGGTGGGTTTGCGTCTCCCACCTCGCTTTTTTAATGGCGTACTATTTACCTGTCCATGCTAGGCGCATAAAAAAAGCCGGGGCAATTGCCCCGGCAAACAATGACGCCAACACGATACTGCATTTCTTTACTTCAGCACTTCCGTATTACATAGAGAACTTGTGTTCAAACCCCACACCGAAGGTGGTGTCTTCCTGATCACCCAGATCCTGCTCAACCTGGGCGAAATAGGCGTAGACCTTGCTCGACTTGGCCAGTTTGTAATCGGCACCAACGCCAATCAGGGTCAACTCTTCGTCTGAGAGGTCTGCTTTGGTCAGGCCGTACTGGGCTTTCAGTTTCACCCGGTCGAACTTGACGGCACCGCTGAGCAGATAGCTGTCTTCCTCACCTTCACCATCTTCTTCTTCCGCCAACTGGTAAAGGGCGCCGAACTCAAACATGTCGAGCCGAACCAGGCCAGTGGCACGAAGAATGTTCAACCTGCCATCCATCGTCGAATCTGCGACGAGCTCATCCTCGATCTCCGAATCATAGGCGAGGGCACCGTAAAACATACCTTTATCGAATACGATGGAACTGGACACTGCGTCGGCAACGCCATTCTCGTCTGTACCTTCTTCCTGGTCTTCACCCGGAATCAGGGCCACGTTCACGGACAACGCATCTGCAAAGGTGGGGGTGCTGTATTGCACAATGTTGCTGGTGCGGTTCTCACCGGCCATGATGTTCTTGATGTCACCCTGCAAGTCATTGAATTGGTCAATCTTGCCCTGGGATACTTTAAGTGGCGTATCAAATTTACCGGCAATCAGTGTACCCATGGCGTCGTGGGCAAAGCCGCCATAGATGTTACGCTGGCTGAAGGTTTCACCGTCCTTGTCACCATCATCAACCGAGATTTCGAATTCTGCCT
>JAKLLS010000198.1 GCA_022014155.1 Marinobacter sp.
CGTTTCCGAACGCCACCTTCCTGGTTCAGGTTGGTGGCGTTTTTGTTTGTATAATCTATCAAAGTATAAGAACTCTAAGTTCGGGGTAGAAGCGAGTGGATAGGCTGTTCCAAAACACGCTGTGGATACATCCCTGTACGCTCCGCTCCGCCATCCATGGCTCCGCAGGGTTTTGGAACAGCCTATCCACTCGCTTCCCATAATTTTGGAATAAGGCTAAGCAAAGATGACCGTAGATAGTCCCCATATCGCCTTCCTTGGCATTGGCCTGATGGGCGCGCCGATGACCCGGAATCTCCTGGATGCCGGTTTTTCCATGACGCTGTGGAACCGCACGGCCAGTAAGTGTGACCCGTTCAAGGGTGAAGCCACCATTGCGGATTCACCGGCTCAGGCCGTCAGTGACGCCGATGTTGTCATCACCATGCTGGAAAACAGCGATGTGGTGGATAGCGTTATGGTGGAGCAGGGGGCGATCGGCGCGTTGAAGCCGGGGGCGCTGGTGATTGATATGAGTTCTGTTCAGCCCTCCGTCGCCCGTCGCCATGCCGGACTGGCAGCGGAGCGGGGCGCGGGTTATGTGGATGCACCGGTGTCGGGTGGTACGGTGGGGGCCGCTGAGGCGCGTCTGAGTATCATGGCCGGTGGCTCGGAGCAGGATGTGGATCGGGCCCGGCCGGTGTTTGAGGTCCTGGGGAAGTGTACCCGTATTGGTCCGGTCGGTTCCGGGCAGTTGGCCAAGCTGGCCAATCAGGCGATTGTGGGCATCACCATTGGTGCGGTGTCCGAGGCCTTGTTGCTGGCGGCGAAAGGGGGTGCCGATCCTGCAGCGGTACGGGAGGCGTTGATGGGAGGCTTTGCGGGGAGCCGCATTCTGGAGCTGCACGGTCAGCGTATGATTGATCGTGATTTTGCGCCCGGTGCACCGGCGCGTATCCAGCTCAAGGATCTGCGGATGATTCTGGACGAGGCCAGGGCGGAGAATCTGACCCTGCCGCTGGCGCAGCAGGTGCATAATGAGTATCAGTCGCTGGTGGCCAATGGTCACAGTGATGTCGACCACAGCGGCCTGTTGCTGGAATTGGAACACCTGAACGGAGCCCTGATGGGCTCTCTGGGGAAACCGGAAAAATAACCATGCCCAATTTTGCTGCCAATCTGTCCATGTTGTTCACGGAAGTGCCGTTTATGGAGCGCTTCGAGCAGGCTCGTCTGGCTGGCTTCACCGGTGTGGAGTATCTGTTTCCCTATGAGTGGCCGGTGGCGCAGCTGCAGCAGGCATTACGGGAGAACGGGCTGACCCAGGTACTGTTCAACTTGCCGCCGGGGGACTGGGACGGCGGCGAGCGGGGTATTGCCTGTCTGCCGGACCGGGTGGAGGAATTCCGCGCCGGTGTGCAGCGAGCCATTGAGTACGCCCGTGCTCTGGAATGCACCCGTGTTAACTGTCTGGCGGGCCTGAAGCCGGCGGATCTGGATGAGGAGCTGGCCTGGCAGACGCTGGTGGAGAATGTTCGCTGGGCCGCGGAACAGCTGGAGGCCGAGGGGATTACCCTGTGCCTGGAGGCGATCAATTCACGGGTGGATATGCCGGGGTTCTTTCTTGATACCTCCGCCAGGGTTATCCGGCTGATCGAAGAAGCCGATATGGATAACGTGCGCTTGCAGTATGACCTCTACCACATGCAGATTATGGAAGGGGACCTGTTACGCACTGTGGAGTGCCTGTTGCCGTGGATTGGCCATATCCAGTTTGCCGACAACCCGGGCCGACACGAGCCAGGTACCGGGGAAATTAACTTTTCGAATGTTTTTCGGGAACTGGATAGACTGGGTTATAGCGGGTGGCTGAGTGCGGAATATCGCCCTGCAACCACGACGGCTGAGAGTCTGGGTTGGTTTCGGGGAGTGTCGTGACCGTCGCCATAGGCGACACCCTCTTACAAGATCGTAACTGGCCGGGTTACCAAGTTCTTCGTACCCTGTTGTAATAAAGTAATCCGCTATCGGGAGGATAACCGGTGAAAGCGCTGGTAATTGAAGACGATCAGGATGTAGCAAACTACCTTGTCAAAGGCCTGAAGGAGTCGGACTTTGTTGTCGACCATGCGGCTGATGGTAAGGAAGGGATGATGATGGCGGCCAGTGAGGATTACGACATCATGATCGTGGATCGCATGCTGCCGGGTATGGACGGCCTGTCCATCATCAAGACCGTTCGGGCCACTGGAAACCAGGTGCCGGTGTTAATCCTCAGCGCTCTGGGCGATGTGGATGACCGGGTTGAGGGCCTGCGTGGTGGCGGTGATGATTACCTCACCAAGCCTTTCTCCTTTACCGAACTGCTGGCCCGCATTGAATCGCTGGTGCGCCGTAACCGCCAGTCGGCGGAGACCGAGACTGTATTGCGGGTAGCGGATCTGGAAATGGACCTGCTGGCGCGAACCGTCAAGCGGGCGGGTCAGAATATTGATGTGCAACCCCGGGAATTCCGTCTGCTGGAGTACCTGATGCGCAACGCCGGGCAGGTGGTGACTCGCACCATGCTGCTGGAGAAAGTCTGGGACTACCATTTCGATCCCCAGACCAATGTGATTGATGTGCATATCAGCCGGCTGAGAGCCAAGATCGACAAGGAATTCGAGACTCCGTTGCTGCAGACCATACGGGGCGCAGGATACATGTTGCGTGAAACTGCTTAGTCAGCTCCGGACGTCGTCCTTTCAGCTAGCACTGTTGTATATGGTGGTGTTTGCCACCTCAGTGTTCCTGCTGTTGGCGTTCATATACTGGCGCACCGCCGGTTTCATGACCGCCCAGACGGACGAAACCATCGAGGCTGAAATCGCAGGCCTCGCGGAGCAATACCGCGGTCGCGGCATCAATGGTCTGATTACCATTATCCGCGAGCGTGTGGCGCGGGATCCCAACGCCAAATCCATTTATCTGCTCACTACTGATGACTTCCTCAAGCTGGCCGGCAACATCGAAACCTGGCCGGAAGGCGCCCGCTCGGAGAGTGGCTGGATCAATTTTACCCTGAATGAGTCCGTGGGCTGGCGAGGCCCGGAACGGCTGGCCCGGGCCCGCATCTTCGAGGTGCAGGGCGGTTTGCGGTTGCTGGTGGGGCGGGATGTTGACGAACTCACCAACCTCAAGCGGGTGATCGAAACCGCCATTAACTGGGGGATGGGCATTACCCTGGGGCTGGCCCTGCTGGGCGGCTTCCTGATGAGCCGAAGTACCACCCGGCGTATAGAAGTGATCAATAACACCTCCCGGCGAATCATGAACGGCCACCTGTCCCTGCGCATACCCACCCGTGGTACCGATGATGATTTTGACCAGTTGGCGGAGAACCTGAATCAGATGCTCGACCGGATCGTCTACCTGATGGAAGGCATCCGCCACGTCTCCGACAGTATCGCCCACGACCTGAGAACGCCGCTGACTCGTTTGCGTAACCAGCTTGAGAACACCCTGATGTCGGTCGACAACGACGAGGCCCGTGAACAGGCCGGTCGCGCGGTGGCCGAGGCGGACCAACTGCTGGCCACCTTCAACGCCTTGTTGCGGATTGCGCGGCTGGAAACCCGGGGCAACACCGCGGACATGAAGCCTGTGTCACTGGATGGCCTGGTGAGTGATGCCTGCGAGCTTTATGAAGCTCTGGCGGAAGACAAGGAGCAGGTGTTCGAGCAGTCCCTGGAAAGCCAGGTGATGATCGAGGGTGACCGGGACCTGCTGTTCCAGATGGTCAGCAACCTGATCGACAATGCCATCAAATATACCCCGGAAAAGGGCACGATTCGCGTGGTGGTCCGCCGTGACGGTGAGGATTGCCTGTTTGAAGTCAGCGACAGCGGGATCGGCATCCCGGATGACGAGAAAGACCAGGTTTTCCAGCGTTTCTATCGGGTCGGCAAGAGCCGTTCATCCCCCGGTAACGGGCTGGGGCTGAGTCTGGTCAGTGCCGTGGCGGAAATTCATCAGGCAAGGATTGAGCTGTCGGACCATCGTCCCGGCGAGGAGAACCCCGGGCTGACAGTGACTATTCGCATGCCGGCCTATGTGGTTGAGAAGAAACGTATCCGCACGACCCAGACTGATCCGCAAGGTGGGGCGGCAGGTGGCGGGGAGCAGAAAGCCTCCCCGTCAGAAACATCAAAGGTCTGATCAGCTGGCGACGCCACGGAAGCGGTTGACCCGATCCAGCACCGGGCGCACGAGGCCCTCAATCTGGGCGCGACGACGGTCCAGTCGAACCTGGATACTGTCCCACTCGCCTTCCAGGTGTTTCTGTTCCAGCATAATGAAGGCCGCCAGATTATGGCGGTTCACCTTACCGGTGATGCCGTACTGATCCAGCCGGTAGCCGATGGCGTCCAGACTGTTCAGAGCAGTGTTCATCAGTTTTTGGGTGTTCATGGTGTTGTTTCCCGTGATCAACGTTGAAAAGGTCTTCAAATACTGACCCTGAACGCTATTCCCAATCTCTAGAGTGCGCAACCTAATCTGCTCACCGGCGCCCGATTCCCTGACCAAAACGTAATTACCCGGCCACGCCGGTGTAACCCCTGTTGTGCATAATGAACACTGTAGATTTGGAGGCCGGCAGTCATTACTGCTTGCTTCTCCCTCCAGCACAGCGCTAGCCTTACCCCGTTTTACGGGGTTTTTTTATGCCCGCCCATACCATTTCTGCAATTGATGACAGGTCCTTGATATGAAACAGCAATCTGGCGCTGCGCGGGGACGGGCCCGATACATTACCCCAGAGGGGGAGCGGGCTTTGCGGGAAGAGCTGCGCTACCTGTGGAAGGAGAAGCGCCCGGAAGTAACCCAGGCGGTGCGCGAAGCGGCAGCGTTGGGCGACCGCTCGGAGAACGCTGAGTATATCTACGGCAAAAAACAGCTGCGGGAAATTGACCGGCGGGTGCGTTTCCTCACCAAGCGGCTGGACGAACTGACGGTGGTTGACCGTTTGCCCGATGATCGCGGCAAGGTGTTTTTTGGCGCCTGGGTGACCATTGAGCATGAAGATGGCAACGAGCAGCGCTACCGGCTGGTGGGGCCGGACGAATTTGACCTCGGCCGTGGTTATCTGAGCATCGATTCGCCGATGGCCCGGGCTCTGGTTGGCAAACGTCTGGATGATGAGGTCAGTGTGCGGACGCCAGAGGGCTGGCAGACGGTTGTGATCACTGAGATCCGTTACGAGGACCCTGAAGGAAACCAGTGAAAACTGTCACAAACCTGACGACTCGTTGAGTTTTT
>JAKLLS010000199.1 GCA_022014155.1 Marinobacter sp.
CGGTTGAGGCCGTACCCGGTATTTGGCCCTCGATATTTGGAGTTAACGCCCGAAGGTGGGTGAACCTTCCGGGATACGCTGTGAATACGTCCCTGTACGCTCGACAAAATCATCCATGATTTTGACGATCCCGGAAGGTTCACCCACCTCCGGGCTTATGTAAATTCAGTGTTCGTGTTCCCTTTCCTATTTACCCATGTCCATATTCTGATGTGACATAGGTTGATTACCATCCCGGACAAGATGCTGCATCGTAACCTCTTCGAAAAGGACTACCTCTCCGCCAAATTCATTGGCGAACTCTACCGCTGAACTTTCAGAAGCAAATGAAGCCAGGGTTGGCCCCATTGCGCCCGTTCTCTCTGACCCGACCACGAAGAAAGCATCTCGCGCATCAATCAGTGCGGTGTCGTCCGGACTTTCCCAACTTGTCTGAGCCATGTCATGAACGTACAGCGTGTGGTCACGTTTTGCATTTTCGGGCTGTAACGCCCAGGAGAACATATCCCGGGTGGAACAGAACTTACGCGATTCCTGTTCCCTGGCAGTAATCGCCTGGCCTTTGGGGCCATCGAAGCTGGCGATTATCATGCCGCACACATGGCATTCGTCACCGGATTCGAAATGGACCGGATCGGGCTTTTCAGTGACTTGTTCTTCCGATTCGGAACAACCGGTCAGGAACACGGCAAACATCACCATGACGGACAAAGTCTTGAAATAAACAGTACGCATGAAAATCTCCGGGTCAGATTGTACGGCGGCGGAACAGGACCCAGGCGCCGGCCAGGGGGATAACAAACCAGAGCACCAGTGCGAACCACAGCCCGCCAGCGCCAATGGGCAGGTCCGCACCCAGGCTCAGAACGCCGCTTAACTGGGCCCCGTCGCCGAAGGCAACGATGTTGAGCAGGCGGTATATGTCGGTGGGATTGAGCATCAGCAGCCAGGGCAGCAGCTCGGGGTTCAGTTTGCCCTCGCTGGCCACCAGCGTGCCCAGCAGCATCAGGTCAAAGATCAGCACAAAGAAGAACCAGATCCCCAGGGCCAAACCGGCAGCTACGGGCTTTTCACTGACTCGAACGCTGATCAGGTAAGCCAGCGCAATAAATCCCCAGCCCAACAGAATGGTGGAAAGCACAAACCGGAACATGGCGGCCGCCAGTGTTCCTATGACCACATCGTCCACCAGCACTGCAATGGCAACGCCAGCAACGCCAAACCCGATCAGCGTGGCGAGCGCCAATGTCAGCCCATGTCCCAGGAACTTGCCGAACAGCAACTGCCCGCGACTCAGTGGGTAGGTCAACAACAGGAGCAGCGTGCCGCCTTCTTCTTCGCCCACAATGGCGTCGTAGGACAGCAACAGCGCAATCAGGGGAATCAGGAAAATACCCAGGCTGGCCAGGCTGGCAATGGTGGCCGGGGTGGAGGCATACCCTACCTGCCCGGACGCCGCTGCGCCGAACCAGGCAATGCCCAGCGCCAGGATAGCAAACACCAGGGCGATGGCGATCAACCATCTATTTCTCAGGCTGTCGCTGAACTCCTTTCGGGCGATGGTCCAGATACTGTTCACTGGCTGCCCCCTCGGTGAGCCAGGCCACCGGAACCGATAAAGTGCACATAGATGTCCTCAAGGGTCGGCTGATGAATCCCCAGATCCCGCACCTCTCCTGAATCCAGCAACGTCTGGATCATCGCCATTTTCTCCGAGGGGCGGACATCCACGCGCAGCCGCCCATTACTGCCATGGGTCATTAAACCGTTTCCCGCTGACGCGTTGACAATTACCTTTTCCAGGGCAGAAATCCCGTTGGCTGGTTCGATGGACAGCGTCACAGCCATGTTTGCCTGTCGCCGCAAGGACGCCAGATCACCCACCGCCTGAACTGCCCCATCGGTCAGAATCGCCGCCCGGTCGATATAGGGCTCAACCCCCGGCAGCACGTGGGAGCAAAGCACAATCGCCGTACCCTCATCCCGTAACTTACGCAGCAACCGGTAAAGATCCGCCGTCGCCACCGGGTCGAGTCCCACGGTGGGTTCATCCAGCATCAGCAGCTTCGGTTTTCCCAGAAGCGCCTGAGCCAGCCCCAAACGCTGGCGCATACCCTTGGAGTAAGTCTTCACCCGCGCATTCATAGCATCCCCAAGCCCCACCTGCTCCAGCAGCTCGGGCACCTGTGCCAGGGGAGCCCCCTTCAGGCGGGCAAAATGATTGAGGATCTCCCGACCAGTCAGCTGAGGATAAAACATCACGTTTTCCGGCAAGTAACCAATGTGTTGACTGACCTGAGGATCGCCCGCCTCACCACCCAGCACAGACACCTTGCCCTGTGTCGGCGTCATCAGCCCCAGGATCAGCTTGATGCTGGTGGTTTTGCCGGCCCCGTTATGGCCAAACAGCCCAAGAATCTCCCCCGGCTCCAGGCGAAGATCCACCCCCCGCAACACCAGGGCCTTATCATAACGGTAACTCACATTCTCAAGACGGAAACAGCTCATCAGGACTCCGGTTGTAACGGTTCGGGAGGGCTCATCAACGGGTGCGAATCGCTGACGCCAGCGGCCTTGACCACCGGAAACGCATCCTGCACCCACCGCAACGTATCCACCGCCGGGCTGAACATCAGCACCTTGGCCTCCGGGTAGGTCCACAACAGTCGGTCCACATTGTCATTGGGCTCATAGGCCACATCGCCAATGCCGTCCTGATTGCGGTCCCACCCCAGATAATCACTCCAGTAATTGCCCCGGCCTTCCCTGGACCACTCCTGGGTGCGCGTCGCCACATACTTCACCTGACGCTGATTATTCACGAACGCATTACTGAAAACCTCGTTGTCCTCCGACCCCGCCGTCAGGTGAATACCGATATTACTGTCCCGGAACACATTGTTCTCAAAGGTGTTGTACAGCGAGTTATAAATAAACACCGCCTTGCCCTCAGCCCCGGAAATGGCAACCCCCGCCGTCTCACCCTGAGACACCCCGGTGACCACATTGCCCCGAAACTCGGAGTTGGTGATGAAATTCATCAGAATGCCGTAGTTCTCATCATTCTCGGACCGGTTATTGACCACCGTCAGATACTTGCTCTGCATCAACGCATACCCCGTCCGAGTCCCCCGGGTCACATTGCCCTCCAGCAGGTTATGCATCGAATACATGTAATGAATGCCATAACGCAGATCCGTCATCAGATTGTTACGGATCTCGTTGTTATTCGCGGTCTCGATATAAATCGCATCCCGCGTCTGACGGATGTCATTGCCCTCGATCAACGCCCCGGTGGTATTGAACAGATGAATCCCGTTCCCCCGATCCTGGGACCGAATCGAAGCATCCCCGCGCACTTCGTTGTTGCGGACGGTCACATCCCTGGTCGCATCCAACCACACCCCAAATGCCGGCCCCTGCAAACGGTTATTCTCGATCACCGCCCCCCGGGCCTCCCGCGCCACAAAAACCCCCGCATCCAACTCGTTCAGATCATCCCCCCAGTTGCGAACCTCACAACCGGAAAACGTCACCTCCTCCGCCAGAATATCCACGGCATTCCCCTCACCGCCACCGTCAATCACCGTATCGGCATGACAGGACACAGTGACACCGGGCACGCGGAAATCCAGCGGCGGAAGTTGTTCGGGAGGCAGCTCGAAGACAGCACCGGGTTCCAGTGCATCAAGCCGTTCTTGCAGGTCCGCGTGAGCGGTCAGCGATAACAAGGCGACTGTCAGGGCCACCCCATAACGCAAAAGTTGGTACATCAAGCTATCTCTGAAGATGAATTATCACGAGGCCAGGGCCAGCACCCAAGGTGCGGCAAGCCAAGAGGGAAACCCTTTCCAAAACTGTGCGGAGCCAGGGGTGGAGAGCGAATAGCTCTTCACGGGCTGGCCATGGATGGCCTGCCCCGGACCCTCAGCGCGACGCAGGAGCAATAAGCGCTGAGGGGCGGAGCCCAAGCGCCCCATGGATGGGCTTGAGCGTGTTTTGGAAAGGGTTTCCCTCTTGGGTTGCTTCTCCAGAGCCTGATAGCTGGAACTCCCGAAGGAGTCCCAACCCAAGCCCTTATCAGGCCTTCTCTACAAGCATGCGACCACCCATCTCCATGTGCAACGCATGACAGAACCAGTTGCAGTAATACCAGTAAACCCCCGGCTTACCCGCCTTAAAGGTCACCGAAGACGTCTGCTGCGGACTGATCTCCATACTCACACCGTGGTTCACCATACAAAAACCATGACTCACATCCTCAACAGAATCCAGATTGGTCACATACACAGTAACCTCATCCCCCTCCTTCACCCTGAACTCCGTCATACCATACTGCGGCGCCACAGACGTCATGTATACACGCACCTTGTTGCCGTCACGAACCACCTCATTGGCAGCTTCCAGGGTAATACCGTCTTTCTCAGCCTGCGCCCGGGCACTGGCGAATGAAGGATCGTCACGAGTGTAGATCTTCTTCGTCTTGATCTGATCACGGCGAATCAGAATACAGTCGTGGGGCTCGGCGTAGGTCGGACCATCATGAACCAGCTTCATCTCCTCACCGGAAATATCGATCAGCTGATCATTCTCCGGATGCAACGGCCCAACCGGCAGGAAACGGTCCTTGGAGAACTTGGACAGAACCACCAGCCACTTGCCGTCGGCATCGCGGGATTCGGTCAGTGACGCATGGTTGTGGCCCGGCTGGTAATGCACGTCCAGTTTCTGGCGGATGTAATTGGTCTCCTCACCATTGTAGGCCTTGATCGCATCAGCAATATTCCACTTGCACACCTGGCTGTCGATAAACAGCGTGGTGTAGGCGTTACCGCGACCATCAAAGGTGGTATGCAGCGGTCCAAGACCCAGCTCCGGCTCTGCCACAATGGCATCGCGCAGCTCGATCTTGTCATCAAACACGTCATCCAGCTTATCAATCTGAATAATGGAACAGGTCGGTGACAGCTTGCCGTTGGCAATAAAGTACTTGCCGTCCGGCGAGGTATTCAGGCCGTGGGGGTTCTTCGGAACCGGAATGTAACGGGTCAGCTTCGAGCCATCACGGCCGTCCACCACCGGTACGTCAGAATCACCAACGGTCTTGAAATCGCCGTTCTTGACCGCGGCTTCGATACGTTCGACATTGAACACCACTACCCAGTCCCGGTCGTTGCGCATGGTGCCGGCCAGATCCACCGCTTTCTCCGAGTTGTAACAGGTGGAGGCAGCGTACTTGCCGGTGT